>NZ_JHVK01000014.1 GCF_000620105.1 Microvirgula aerodenitrificans DSM 15089
CTGGACCACTACCAGATCGGTACCAGCGCCAGCAGCGCCGGCACGCTGTCCGGCGATTATCTGGCGCTTGGCCACGACGTCCGCATCGATACCGGTTTTACAGCCGGCACATCGGCCAGGCAGCAGGTCTATCCCAAGCTCGTCACCGGCAAGGGGCTGAGCGGCGCCGGCAATATCCGTTCGACCACCGTGGTCTGGGAAGCGCGGGGCTACCATGACAACGACGGCGATATCGGCGTCACCCTGGTCAAGAACGACTACCGCGACCTGATTGCCGACGCGTCGCTGGCACCGGTCGCCAGCGCCCTGGAGCGCAGCTACGGGCGCGGCAGACTGTTCTCCAGCCTGGAACTGCCGGGGCGTGAAGATTTTGCCCGCGCGCTGCGCCAGCTGTCCGGCGCCGGCTTTGACCGGTCACTGCGGGCCGTGCCCACGCTGGAACACCGTTTCGACCGGATGGCCGACAGCGTGGCCGAGGATGCCACCGGCTTCGGCTTCAGGCTGCTCGGGCGCGGCGAACGCGGCAGCCGGCTGGGTGCGTCAGCCTACGACATGGTCGCGCTGCAGCAGCGCTTTGCACCCGGCACGGCGCAACTGGCGGTGCGCTACGGTTTTGCCCGCGTGTCGCCGGGCAGCAGCAAGGACCGCGAGCAGGGACTGGACGGCAGCAGCCAGTACCTTGGCGCCCGCTATGCGCGGCCGCTGACGACCGGGCTGGCCGTGGAGGGCCACCTCGACTACTTCCTGCACCAGTACCGCACCCGGCGCACGCTCGACTATGGCACGGGGAGCAAGGCGGTCAATTACCGGGCGCGGGCCGATCACCGGCGCGACCAGCTGGGGGCCCGGCTGAACCTGGCGCTGGCACAGCCGGTCGGCGGTGCGGTGCTGACCCCGCTGCTTGGCGTCAGGCTGCGCTACCAGCGAGACGGCGCACTGCGGGAACGCGACGCCGGGGCCTTCGGGCTGCGGGTGACGTCGCGGCACGATGTGGCGCTGGAGGCGCTGCTGGGATTGCGTTTCAGCCATGACGGGCGGGATTCGCGGTCGCGAGGCTGGCAGCTGGATGCACAGTTCCATGGCCGACCGGCCATGCTGCGTCAGGCCGGCCGGCGGGAGGCGAGCCTGGCCGGTGCGCCGGATGCCCGCTTTGCCCTGGCGGCGGAGGATGGCCGGCGCCGCTTCGGCTACGACGGTCGGCTGGGCTTCAGCCACCAGGGACGCCACGGGCGCTTCAGCCTGGAGGGCTACCTGAGTCGCGACGACGGCAGTCAGGACCGCGGCGTGATGGCGAACTGGCGGCTGCTGTACTGAGCCGCAGGAGAAATGGCAGGGGCGGATGACAGACAGGCGGTTCCGTCACCGCCCGGATTCATTCCGGTATCGGCTTTAAATCCCGATTCAGAATTTTCCATTCGTCTTTCACCCATTCCATCAGGAAAAACAGGAAGGTACCAAATAAAAAAACAGTATCGTTCCATTCTCATCCAGTGAGTAACGAGACTAAATGGTGCATGGAAATTCCTTTGATTTTTTCACCAAGGATTCAATATGCCAACCCCTGTTCTGTTCAAAACCGGCCGGCACCTGCTCGTCTCCGGTTTTCGCCTTGGCAAGACCGCCGCCCTTTCCATTCTGGTCGGCAGCGCACCACTGGGTGAAGCGGCGGAAAGGAATGAGCACCCTGCCACAAGCCGGGCACGCACCACCTTGCCGGAGGCTCCCCCGCCCTGCCTGGAATCGGAACGCGCCGACAGCGACGCCTGCCCCCGGCAGCCCCGGCCCCAACCGGACCTGACCCTCAGGTACGGGGCCATTGCGGCAGGCGGGGCGGCAGTCGTCGGTTCGCTGCTGGCAGGAGGCGGGAAAAGCGGGGGGAAGGAAGAGGGACAGCACAAGGCACAGCCGGTCACGGCAACGGCAAGCGGCACGGCATCCGGCATGCAGACCACGCCACAGGCTCCGGAACAGGTAGCAATGGAAGCAGAAAAGCGGCCGCCGGTCCTGCAGAAGGGTGTGGAGCCACCACCGGCAAAGGGTGTGGATGAACCACCGCCAACAGGGCAGGACATCACCATCAGCCACGATCGCCATATCAATGGCAAAGAGGACAGCCCGCACCGGACGCTGGACATTTCCGGCGGGCAGAACGCTGTCACCGTCACGGGCAAAACCACGCTGAACGGGGGCCAGGCCGGTATTGCCGGGACGGGCAACAACCTGTCGGTCACGCTGCACGGCAGCAGCGAAATCCACGACAACGATTCGCGTGCCGCGCATCTCAGCGGTGACCACGCCAGGATCAGGCTGAGTGGCAACACGCACATTACCGCCAAAGGTACCGGCATCGACATCACCGGCAATGACGCGGAGGTCGTGCATTCAGGCCGGATGGAGGTGCTGTATGCCCATGCTGCCGGGACGCGGCTGACCGGTGACATGGCCCGTTACATCGAGCAGGGCCGGCTGGACCTGCGCACCCCGCAGGGATACGGCGTACAGGTTACCGGCAACAATGCGCAGCTCCAGACCGAACCCGACAGCCAGATCGACGTGACGCACAGCGCCACGGCCCTGTCGCTTGCGGGCGATCGCGGCGCCGTGCGGATGGAAGGCCGGATGACGCTGAACCGCAGTGCCACCGGCCTTGCGCTGACGGGACATCGCAACCTGGTAAAAATATCATCCGGTGACATCCGGGTCAGGGGCGGCAACAGTTTCGCCGTGAAGGTCCGCGGCAACAGCAACAAGATCGAGCTGGATGGCACGATCTCGCTCAGACCGGACGAGCTGCGGCCGGCCAGGCAACTGGCCGAGCCGCTGACGGCCATGTGGATCAAGGGCAATGACAACCATGTCGACATCAACAGTCTGGGACTGGATGGTCAGCTTCTGAGGCTGGACAGGCCACGCTGGCTGGCCCGGCACGGCAACACCTTCGGCATCACGGCCCGCTCGAACGGACTGCGGATAGAGGGGGATGGCAACCAGGTATGGATAAACGGGCCGGTTTTCTACCGTCAGGTTACCAAACCCCTGACGGACAACCAGCGCGCCGGCATCGGCGACACGGACGAGCTGCTGCGCCTGCACCCCGGCCTGATGGTTGACGTCAATGGCAAATCTTCCGTGCTGCTGAAGCACAAGATCAATATCCGCGGCGCATTCGCCAGCACACCGACCCTGTTCCGCGCCAGCAACGGGGCCACACTGACCCTGGTCCAGGGTGCCAGCCTGGAGACCGGCGAGCTGAGGATCATGGACCCGGTCACCTTCCCCACCCGCCACGCGCTGATGGAAGCCAGCGGCGCAGGATCGGTCCTGGACAACTCCGCCCACCTGACCCTGCACGGCGGGGCGGGCCTGGCCGCCCGCAACCAGGGACTGGTCGAGAACAACAGCCAGCTGTCGTCACGGCTCGCCTCGACGCTGCTGAACGAGGCCGATGCCACGATGGCAGGCCCGCTGCAGGGTTCCTATCTGCTGGCGGCCATCGATGCAGGCTCGACGGCAAGCAACCGGCGCTCGCTGACCGTCTCGCTGGACAACAATGTTGCCGCCCACAAGACCGGTTCGCCGTCACTGGTCCTGTCACAGTTCAACGCCACCCGTCCCGGCAACACGGCCATGCTGGCCGTCAATGCCGGCACGGCCAGCAATGAGGCGGGCTCGACCATACGGGCCGAAGGCGTCGGCGCCGGCGGCATGTCGGCCCATGGGGGCAATCCCCGCACCCGCACACTGGCACGGAATCTCGGCAGCATTGTCGTCAACCCGGTCATTGGCAGGCAGCTGACCCTGCGCGACTCCGCCCTGTCCAGTTCGGATGGCCAGTGGGAGCCGCTTGCCGCGCACGAGTATGCGCTGGGCATGTCGGCGGGTTCGCAGCGGGCCAGCGGCGGGACCGGGGGACCCCAGCTCATCCATGCCACCGCCATCAACGATGGCCAGATCACCGTACACAATGCCGGTGTCGGCATGGCGGCCTCCGGCAAGGGCAGCATGGCGCTGAACCGGGGCACGATACGGCTGGTCAGTGACGATGGCGTCCAGACGCCACCGGACGGGCTGTACGGCATGCTGGCGCTGAATGGCGGCCTGATCGTCAATGCCAGAGAGGGCAGCATCGACATGGACACCCCGGTCGGCAAGGCATTCCGGCTGGACAGCGGCGGCATGCTGATCAATCAGGGCAAGGTCCGGATGGGGGGCCACTCGCTGTCGGCCGGGCATTCGCAGTGGGGCGCCGCCACCAATGCCGAGCTCACGGAAGATTTCGCACAGGGCAAAGGGCTGCCGCTGACCCCGCAGGGCGTCACCATCAATGCCGACAAGCCGATGTTTTCCCCGGGCGTGGACATGCCCGCCGTGCTGCGCAGCGATGGCAAGCTGATGCTGAGGGGACTGACGCTGACGCTGTCGGGCAATGACCAGTTGATCAACACCGGCAAGCTGGTCAACGGCACGCTGGTCACCCGCCACAACGCCATGCTGGTCAACAGCGGAACGCTCGACAATATGGTCCTGCAGGCGGACGCGCGGCTCAGCAATGAAGCATCGGGCCGGATACGGCTCAGCCATGCGGATCCGAGCCACATCCAGGCACTGGACAACAGCGGCCGGCTGTATCCGGGCAGGCTGTCGCTGCCCGGCCCGGCCACCAATGCCGGCAGCGGCGTGATCCTGATGGCACCGGGCGCCACGCTGGAGCCCGGGAACCACCGTTTCACGAATGCCGGCGAGATCCGGGTGGAACTCCGGCCGGGTCAGCATGGCGCACCGGCGCAGACGCTGCTGGCCCTCAGCCAGGGACGGCAAGCGGAAGGAGAGATCATCAATACCGGCACGATGGAGGCATCCGACGGCTTTGCCGTCCTCAGGACGCAGAACCCGGCCGGACCGGCCCGCATCCTGTTCGCCAATCGCGGCAGGATCCGCTTCAGCACCGGGCACGGCACGACGGCGGCGCTGCAGGCCAGTCATGACGGGCTGGACTTGCTCAATGACGCCGGGGCGACCCTGGAGATCAACGGCGACCGTGCCATCGGCATGTTCAGCAATGGCGACGGACAACTGATCAACCGCGGCACCATCAACGTCGGTCAGCCTGGCAGCCCCCACACAGGGCTGGTCGCAATGGCGCTCGGTCCCGACGCGACCGGCACCCTGGTCAACGACAGCACCGGCACCATCGTTGTCCATGCCGGACAGTCCAGCGCTTTCCATATTGCCGGGTCGGCCGGAAAGCTGATCAATCGCGGCCAGGTACTGCTGCAATGCGGCGACGGAGGCACTTGCACCCGGTTCAGGGACGACCATACCCGGGGGCAGGATATCACCGGCTCCGCGGAGGACAAGACCTTCGTCTTCCAGGCCAGAATTGCCGAAAGCCCCCCCGCCGCCCGGCAGATGTCGCCGGACGGTTACGAGATCGGCACCACGGCCAGCGGCGGCGCCGGCACCCTGTCCGCCGACGGCTTGTCGGTCAGCAATGTGGCCATCAATACCCGCTTCACCGCCGGCACGTCCGCCCGGCAGGTGGTGTTCGACAAGGTCTTTGTCGGCAAGAACCTGAGCGGTGCCGGCAATATCCGCGCGACCTCCGCCGTCTGGCGCGCGCACGGTCATTACGATGCCGACGGTCATATCGGCGTGACGCTGGTCAAGAACGACTACCGCAACCTGATCACCGATGCCTCGCTGGCACCGGTTGCCGGGGCGCTGGAGCGCAGTTACAGCAGCAACGCGCTGTTCCGCAGCCTGGAACTGCCGGGCCGCGACGAATTCACCCGGGCACTGCGCCAGCTGTCCGGTGTCGGTATCGAGCGGACATTGCGGTCAACGGCCACCCTGGAACACCGCTTTGGCCTGATGGCCGGGACCGTCTCCGAGGACGCGACCGGCTTCGGCGTGAAGCTGCTTGGCCGCGGCCAGCCCGGCAGCCGGCTCGGTGCATCGGCCCATGACATGCTCGCGCTGCAGCAGCGCTTCGAATCGGGCACGGCGCAGCTGGCAATACGCTACGGCTTCGCCCGCGTATCGCCGGACGGCCAGAGCCGGGATGCCGCGCTGGATGGCCACAGCCAGTTCTTCGGCGTACGCCATGTACGGCCCCTGTCGTCCGGGCTGGCGCTGGAAAGCGATGTTGGCTACGTCCTGCACCAGTACCGTACCCAGCGTACGCTGCGCTATGGCAACCCCCTGGATCGCCATGACAAGAAGGACGCCAGCCGGCAGCCGCAGGCCGACCATCGCCGTGACCTGCTCGGCAGCCAGGTGAACCTGGCGCTGGCGGGCAAGGCAGGCAGCGTGATGCTGGAGCCGCTGCTGGGCGTCAAGCTGCGCTACCAGCGCGACGGGGCGCTGAAGGAACGGCATGGCGGCGATTTTGGATTGCGGTTGTCGTCACGCCATCAGGTGGCGCTGGACGGGGTGCTCGGGCTGCGGCTGAGCCATGACGGCCGGGACGGCAAATCGCGCGGCTGGCGGCTGGACGCGCAGTTCCATGCCCGCCCGACCCTGCTGCACCACACCGGCCAGCGCGAGGCCAGTCTGGCCGGCGCACCGGATGCCCGCTTTGCGCTGGCACCGGCAAGTGGCAGCCGCTTCAACCACGACAGCCGGCTTGGCCTCCGCCATGACGGTCGCCACAGCCAGTTCAGCCTGAACGGCTATCTGGGCCGCAACGACGGAGAAAGTGACCGGGGGATGACCGCGAACTGGCTGCACCGGTTCTAGGAGAACGGCAGGCAGGCCCGTCAGGCAATGAAGACGTTGTCGCCCTGACGAGCCAGCTTGCCGCGTCGGCCCGGCCACGTTTCCCACACCAGTTCGCTGTGCGGCAAACGACTCAGGTCCAGCGTCGCGGCCAGATCGCCCAGCGACACGCACTGCCAGCCCTGCCGCTTCCAGCCGGCCAGCAGCAGACCGACCATCTGCAGCAACTTGCGCCCGTCCGCTTCCGCGTTCAGCGAAAAGACATGGCCGTGGCGGCGCGGGGTCGAGGTCAGGTTGAGAATGCGCTCGATCGCCTGCGTCTGGTCACCATGCGATTCGGCCAGCACTTCGTCGAGCGTCGGCAGCGTGGTCGGCAGTTGCGGCACGGCCACGATTTCCGCCCGCTGTACCGGGATGAACGGTTCGCGTCCGCGGGCATCGCTGGCGAAGTGAATGCCGAGCCCCTGGCTCTGGCGCACGGCAGACCAGTTGCCATGCCAGCCCGGCGCCGCCAGCGTCTGCGGTGCGGCCCCGGTCAGCCGGGTGAAGCCGGCGATGGCCCGTTCCAGCGCCTTGCGCGTCCATTCGGCATCGGCCTCGGTGGATTCCTTGCGCCAGGCGGCCTGATCCCAGGCCTTGAGTCCCAGTTCGAATCCGTCCCCCTGCAGCGCATGCAGGCATTTGCGCAGCGCACGCCCCATGTCCGGGCCCGGCCACAGCCGGCCGTTCTGGCGGGTCAGGAACGGCAGATGCGCACGCGGCTTGACGCCGCCATGGGCAAACCATTCAGCCAGCGGCACCTTGCCGGCCCGATCAGGCCCGAGGCTCAGATAGAACGTCGCGCCCGCCCCCTGCTCGCGAAACAGCCCGGCCAGCGCAACGGCGCCGTCGGTCAGCCCGACCCGGGTGTGGATATCGACCTTGAGCGCAATGACGGACATGGTTCAGGCCACCGTGGCGAGTTCGGCGCGCATGGCATTGATCACGCCGCGGTAATCCGGCTGGCCATAGATGGCGGAGCCGGCCACGAAGGTATCGGCGCCGGCGCGGGCGATCTCGGCGATATTGTCGATCTTGACCCCGCCGTCGACTTCAAGCCAGATCTCGCCGCCGTGCTTTGCCGTCCAGGCGTCGATGCGCTCGCGCGTCATCCGGATCTTGTTCAGCGCTTCCGGGATAAAACTCTGCCCGCCAAAGCCCGGGTTGACCGACATGATCAGCACCATGTCGAGCTTGTCCATGACGTGGTCGAGATGATGCAGCGGTGCAGCCGGATTGATCACCAGCCCGGCCTTGCAACCGTTGTCGCGGATCAGGCCCAGCGTGCGGTCGACATGGTCGCTGGCTTCGGGGTGGAAGGTGATCATGTTGGCGCCGGCCTTCGCAAACTGGACCGCCAGCGCATCGACCGGCTTCACCATCAGGTGTACATCGATCATCGCTTCGGTATAAGGTCGTATCGCCTTGCACACCATCGGCCCGATGGTCAGGTTGGGCACGTAGTGGTTGTCCATCACATCGACGTGGATGATATCGGCCCCGGCCGCCACGACATCGCGGACTTCCTCGCCCAGACGGGCAAAATCGGCGGACAGGATGCTGGGGGCAATACGGAACTGACGCATGGCAAAATCGACCTGATAGCGAAAAACCGGATTTTACCGGTTTGCCGCCGTCGACGCATGGTCTTGGCATTTTTCCATTCGCCCCTATCTGCAGGACGCCCATCCACCTTGCAACGGGATCGCCACATGCAGAACAACAAATACGCCATCACGGTCGAACCGCAGTCGTTCTACATCGAAAACCAGTCTGCGCCGGACGATGGCCAGTACGTGTTCGCCTACCGCATCCGCATCACCAATGCCGGTACGGTATCCGCGCAATTGCAGGCCAGACACTGGATTATCACCGACGATACCGGCCATGTTGAGGAAGTTCATGGCGAAGGCGTGGTCGGCGAAAAGCCGACACTGGCGCCGGGAGAGTCGTTCGAGTATGTCAGCGGCGCCGGTATCGGCACGCCGTACGGCACCATGCGCGGCAGCTACCAGATGCTCGCCACCGACGGCACGCCGTTCGAGGCCGAGATCCCCGAATTCACCCTTCTTGGCCCGCGCGTGTTGCATTGACGCGCTCCAGCAGCGCGTCGAGCGCCACTTCGACCGTCTGCGTGCGCACCGCCCGCCGGTCACCGGCGAAATGACGGACGAAGGTATCGACCCGGCCGAACGGCATGGCGATGGCGAAGCAGACCAGGCCGACCGGCTTGTCCGGCGTGCCGCCGCCGGGACCGGCCACGCCGCTGACCGCGACACTCCAGTCGGCCCCGCTGAGCTTCTGCACCCCGCGCGCCATTTCCGCCGCCACCACCTCGCTGACGGCACCGTGCGCGGCCAGTGAGGCCGGCGACACTTTCAGCATGCCGGTCTTGGCCGCATTCGCATAACTGACCACGCCCCAGCCGAACCAGTCGCTGGAGCCGGCGATATCGGTCAGCGCACCGGCAATCAGGCCGCCAGTACACGACTCGGCGGTTGCCACGGTCTCGTGCCGCGCCTTCAGGCGCAGGCCGAGCGTTTCCGCCCGGGAGCGGATTGATGCACTCATTGGCCTCTCCGGCGATAGCGTTCGATCAGGGCATTGGTCGAACCGTCATGGCTCAGCGGACCATCGCCCGCCAGTTCCGGCGCGATGCGCCGGGCCAGCAGCTTGCCGTACTCGACCCCCCACTGGTCAAACGAATTGATGCCCCAGATCACGCCTTCGACAAACACCTTGTGCTCATAAGCGGCCAGCAGCATGCCGAGCGAGCGCGGGCACAGCGCATCCAGCACCAGGGTATTGGACGGCTGATTGCCCGGAAAGACCTTCTGCGGCAGCAGCATGTCCAGCGTGTCGCCAGAGACGCCCTCGTCTTCCAGCTGCGCCAGCGCTTCGGCCACGGTCTTGCCGCGCATCAGCGCCTCGGTCTGCGCCAGGCAGTTCGCCACCAGTTGCCGGTGATGGTCGCCAACCGGGTACTGGCTGGACAGCGGCAGGATGAAATCGCACGGCACCAGCCGCGTACCCTGATGCAGCAACTGGAAAAACGCATGCTGGCTGTTGACGCCGACCTCGCCCCAGATCACCGGGCCGGTATCGAAATCGAGTTTCTCGCCATAGCGACCGACACGCTTGCCGTTGGACTCCATGTCCAGCTGCTGCAGATAGGCCGGCAACCGGGCCAGGCCCTGGCTGTACGGCATGATGGCGTGGGTATGCGCCCCGTAGAAGGTGTTGTACCAGACGCCAAGCAGGCCCATCACCACCGGGATGTTGCGTTCGAACGGCGCCGAGAAAAAGTGCGCGTCCATCTCGCGGGCGCCGGCAAGAAAATCGCGAAAGTGCGCCTCGCCAACGGCGATCATCACCGGCAGGCCAATGGCCGACCAGACCGAATAGCGCCCGCCGACCCAGTCCCAGAAACCGAACATATTGGCCGGATCAATGCCGAAGCGGCACACCGCCGGAGTATTGGTCGACACGGCGACGAAGTGGCGCGCCACGTCGGCGGCCGTTGCCGTGCGCAGGAACCAGTCGCGGGCCGCTTCGGCATTGGCCAGCGTTTCCGGGGTGGTGAACGATTTCGAGGCAACGATGAACAGCGTGGTGGCCGGATCGCAATGCGCCAGCGTCTGCATCAGCTGCGCGCCATCGAGATTGGAGACGAAATGCACCCGCACCGCCTCGCTGGCGAACGGGCGCAGCGCGCTGTCGACCAGCATCGGCCCGAGATCGGAACCGCCGATGCCGATATTGACCACATCGGCGATGCGCCGGCCGTCATGCCCCAGCCACTCGCCGTCGCGCACGCGGCGGGCAAAATCGAAACAGCGTGCCAGCGTGGCATGCACGTCCGGCACCACATCGATGCCGTCGACGCAGTAGTGGTCGTGCTCGCCGGCGCGCAGTGCCATGTGCATGACGGCACGATGCTCGCTGACATTGACCGGTTCGCCGTCGCGCAGGCGCCGCATCCAGTCGCCGAGCCCGGCCGTGCGCGCCAGTTCGGTCAGCAGCTCCATCGTCCGCGCCGTCACCCGGTTTTTCGAGTAATCGAGCAGGAAGCCGTCGAGTTCGATGGAGAAATGTTCAAAGCGCTGCGGGTCGGCCTCGAACAGGTCGCGCATGTGCACCGGGCGGGTCGCACGCTGATGATGGTGCAGTTGCGCCCAGACCGGCGTGAGGTTGATGTCGTTGGCGAGCAGGGAGGCCATGGCGTCAGCAGGAACAGGTGTCGATCGGCGGCGCCTGCACATGGCGGCGCCGGACTTTTCAATCAGGCATGGCCCGCCGGCGGGCGGGCTTTTGCGCTCACAGCTTGATGAAATGCTCGCGGTAGTACTTCATTTCCTCGATCGACTCGTAGATGTCGGCCAGGGCTTCGTGCTTGCCGTGCTTTTTCATGCCCTTGGCAATTTCCGGCTTCCAGCGCTTGCACAGTTCCTTCAGCGTCGACACGTCAAGGTTGCGGTAATGGAAGTGGGCTTCCAGTTCCGGCATCCAGCGCGCCATGAAGCGGCGGTCCTGGCAGATCGAGTTGCCGCACATCGGCGATGCCTTGGCCGGCACGTGCTGCTGCAGGAAAGCCAGCATCTGCGCCTGCGCGGCGGCTTCGTCCAGCGTCGATGCCCTGACCTTTTCGATCAGGCCGCTGCGGCCATGGGTGCCCTTGTTCCAGGCGTCCATGCCGTCGAGCACGGCGTCGCTCTGGTGAACGACCAGCACCGGCGACTCGGCCACGGTATTGAGTTCGCTGTCGGTAATGACGACAGCCAGTTCAATCACGCGGTCGCTGTCCGGATTCAGCCCGGTCATTTCCATGTCGAGCCATATCAGGTGGTTTTGGTCTTGTGCCATACTGGTGTGCTTTTCTGTATTGAATTTCGGTAGCGGTGGAATTGTCTCATACTCGACGCCACTCTCCCCATCCTGCCATACCATGTCCGTCTCCATGACCACACTTGTCACCAGTGCCTTCCTGCTCGCCCTGGCCTTTTCGCTGGCGCTGCGCCTGTACCTGGCCTCGCGTCACATCCGCCATGTCCGGGCGCACCGCGAGGCCGTGCCGGCGGCCTTCACCGGCCGCTTCACCCTGGCCGATCACCAGCTGGCCGCCGATTACACCGTGGCCAGGACCCGGCTCGCCATGCTGTCGGCGCTTGTCGACGCCGGTGTGCTGCTGGCGCTGACCCTCGGCGGCGGCATCGAGGCGCTGACGGTATTCTGGCTGGGTCTGGGCTGGCCCCCGGTCGTCAGCGGCACGGCGCTGATCCTGTCGCTGATGGCGATCACCGGCCTGATCGGCCTGCCGTTCGGCCTGTATGCAACCTTCGGCATCGAGGCCCGCTTCGGCTTCAACAAGACCAGCGTCAGGCTGTTCATCATCGACCAGTTGAAGAGCCTGCTGGTCGGGCTGGTGCTCGGCGTGCCGCTGTTGCTGCTGGTGCTGTGGCTGATGTACGGCAGCACGCTGTGGTGGCTGTGGGTGTGGCTGGTCTGGAGCGCCTTCTCGCTGCTGATGGTCTGGCTGTTCCCGACCGTGATCGCACCGCTGTTCAACCGCTTCCTGCCGCTGGAAGATGGCGAGCTGAAACAGCGCATCGACGCCCTGCTCACCCGCTGCGGCTTCCGCTCCAGCGGGGTATTCGTGGTCGACGGTTCGCGCCGCTCCAGTCACGGCAACGCCTATTTCACCGGTTTCGGCGCCGCCAAGCGTATCGTGTTCTACGACACGCTGCTGAACCAGCTCGATGGCGACGAGATCGAGGCCGTGCTCGCCCATGAACTGGGCCACTTCAAGCGCCGGCACATCATCAAGCGCATCGTGCTGACCTTTGCCCTGTCCTTCGCCTTCCTGCTGCTGCTCGGCTGGCTGCTGGAATGGACGCCGTTCTACTTCGGCCTCGGCATCAGCACGCCGACACTGGCAGCCGGGCTGATTCTGGCCGCCATGGCGCTGCCGGCCTTCACCTTCCCGCTGACCCCGCTGATGAGCCGGCTGTCCCGCCGCCAGGAATTCGAGGCCGACGCCTATGCCGCCGAACACGCCGACCGCCATGCGCTGGTCTCGGCGCTGACCCGGCTCTACCGCGACAACGCGTCGACGCTGACCCCGGACCCGCTCCACTCGGCGTTCTACGACTCACACCCGCCGGCAACGATCCGCATCCAGCATCTGGAATCGCTGCCGCATACCGGAGTTTCCGCATGAACCGACTTGCCCGCGAGCGCTGCTCGCCCCAGCATGCCCACACCCGGCTGGAGGCGGAAGAAATTCCGTCCCTGCTGGAAGCCCTGTCCGAATCCTGGCGCCTCGACGGCGATGCGCTGGTCCGCCGCTTCGACTTCGCCAACTATCACGAGACCATGGCCTTCGTGAATGCCAGCGCGTGGATCTCGCACCGCGAGGACCATCATCCGGACCTGTCCGTGCATTACAACCGGGTGGAAGTCTCCTACTCGACCCATGATGCCGGCGGTCTGACCCGCAACGATTTCATCTGCGCCGCCAAGCTCGACGTACTGGACAGCCTGTGACGCAATCGGCCGGACAGATCATCAGAAGCCATGGTCGACGCTATGTGGTCGAAGCCGACGATGGCAACACCTACGACTGCAGCACGCGCGGCAAGCGTTCCGACTACGCCGCCGGCGACCGGGTCGACCTGCAGATCAGCAATGGCGAGCAGGCGGTCATCGAACGGGCGCAGCCGCGCCGCAGCCTGCTGTACCGGCAGGACGATTTCCGCCAGAAGCTGATCGCGGCCAATGTCACCCAGCTGGTCGTGGTACTGGCCGCCGTGCCGACCCCGTCGCGGGAATTCCTCGACCGGGCGCTGATCGCCGCCGAGGCGGCCGATATCGCGGCACTGATCGTCCTGAACAAGACCGACCTGCCGGAAACGCCGGCCGCGCGCGAGCTGCTGGGCTTCTATCGCGAGATCGGCTACCCGGTGCTGGAACTGTCGGCACTGGGCGACATCTCGCCGCTGCGCGAACGGCTGACCGGTCAGACCACGGTGCTGATCGGCCAGTCCGGCATGGGCAAGTCCACGCTGACCAACGCCCTGCTGCCGTCGGCACAGGCCCGGGTCGGCGATATTTCCACCGCGCTGGATTCCGGCCGCCATACCACCACCCATGCGACGCTGTATCACCTGGACGCCGACAGCCACCTGATCGATTCGCCCGGACTGCAGGAATTCGGCCTGATGCATCTCGATGCAACCCAGGTCATTCACTACTTCCCGGAAATGCGCGAGCTGGCCGGTCGCTGCCGCTTCCACAACTGCGCGCACCTGGTCGAGCCGGGCTGCGGGCTGATCGCGGCCAGTTCCGCCGGCGAGATCGCGGCCGTCCGGCTGCCCCTGCTGCAGAAACTTACCCGCATGCTGCAGCGTTGATTCACTAGCTGATTCAATCATTTAGTCAAAGCCATCCACCCGGATGGCTTTTTTTCATTCTGCGTCCATTCGGCCAGAATTATGCTTTTGCTCATTTTGCCAAACGTGTCGGCAATTCAGCGCTATAAACAAATCAGCCCCCCGATATTCCACGTATTTGTTGCATTGCGGCATTTTCTGCAATCTCATCCATATTGCATTGCGGAATGCATTTTCCATTCGTATGGTTCATCATGAATAAAACGGACTGAAGAATAACGGTCCGCCAATAACCGGGGTGGCGTGACGCCACCGGGCCTGGCGGTACCCGCAACGCTTGCACCCACAATAAGGAGGTACAGATGACACGAATTGCTCTCGTCACCGGCGGTATGGGGGGGATTGGCACTGCCATCTGCAAGGCACTTGCCCAGGCCGGTCATATCGTCATCACGACCTATTCCCGCCCCGGCAAGGAAACGGCCTGGCTGGCCGATATGAAAGAGCAGGGATTCGATGTCCACGCCTATCAATGCGACGTCACCGATTTCGATGCCTGCAGTGCCCTGATCGCGAAAATCCAGTCCGAAGTCGGCCCGGTCGACGTGCTGGTCAATAATGCCGGGATTACCCGTGACGGCGTGCTGCGGAAAATGGACAAGGCGTCGTGGGACGCCGTCATGTCGACCAACCTCGACAGCGTTTTCAACATGACGCGGCCGCTGATCGAAGGCATGTGCGAGCGCGGTTTCGGCCGGATCATCAGTATTTCGTCGATCAATGGCCAGAAGGGCCAGCTCGGCCAGACCAACTACTCGGCGGCCAAGGCCGGCATGCACGGCTTCAGCATGGCGCTGGCGCAGGAAGTCGCCCGCAAGGGCGTGACGGTCAACACCGTCAGCCCGGGCTATATCGGCACCGACATGGTGATGGCGGTCCCGGCCGAAGTCCGCGAAAAGATCGTCGCCCAGATCCCGCTGGGCAGGCTCGGCAAGCCGGAGGAAATTGCCGGGCTGGTCGCCTATCTGGCCAGCGACCTGGCCGGTTTCATGACCGGCGCCGATCTGGCGATGAACGGCGGGCAACACATGATGTAATGCCATAATTCCCGCCAGTCAACTGCAAGAGACGGTCGCAACGCGACCGTCTCTTTTCATCCACAGCGCCAACCGCCACTTTTGTTCCCGCAGCGGCCTTTCCATTACAACCTGTCCGGTACGGTCGTGCGCCGTACCTTGCCTTGACCGGAAAGGAAACGTAATGGAGCTGTTCTCGCATGTACGCATCATCATCGGCGTCGTCATGAGCCTCGGGCTGACCCATCTGCTGCAGGGCATCGCCTCGCTGGTCCAGCACCCGGAACCGCGCAAGGTCTATATGGTCCATCTGCTCTGGGTCGTGTCGATGGTGCTGTATCTGCTGCATTTCTGGTGGTGGGAGTTCCGCCTCAGGCATCTCGCCGACTGGACCTTCCTGATCTATGTATTCCTGATCGTCTACACCGTCCTGCTGTATCTGCTGTGTTCGCTGCTGTTTCCGCGCAGACTGGCACCGTATGCCGACTCCGAGGAGTACTTCCTTTCCCGCCGGCGCTGGTTTTTCGGCCTGATGGCGCTGGTCTACCTGCTGGATATCATCGATACCGCACTCAAGGGCGACCAGCACCTGCAGTCGCTCGGCCTCGAATACCTGGTGCGCATCGCCGTATACGTGGTGTTGTGTCTGGTGGCGATGCAGACGGCCAGCCACCGCTTCCATCTGGTCTTTGTCATCGCCAGCCTCGCCTATCAGATCTCGTTCGCGCTGCGGCTGTTCTGGCGCGAGACCAATTAACGCAATGCGCCGCCCGAAGGCGGCGCATTGCGGTGCAACGGTGTCGCGCTTACTGCCGTTCCCAGGTCTGGGTACGACCGAGCAGCGACACGCCGAGGAAACCGCGCACTTCGAGCTTCTTGCCGCTGTCCTGCAGTCTGGCCTTGCTGCTGTAGATCTTGCCCTTTTTCGGGTCGAGGATCTTGCCGCCTTCATAGCTGTCGCCGGACTTTTTCAGGCCCCAGAGAATGGTCATGCCCTGGATCGGCTTGTCCTTGCGATCGCCATCGCACTGGTCGCATCTGGCGTCCGGATTGTGGAACAGCTTGACGATCCGGCCCTGGTATTCGCCACCGTTGTCGGTAATCTGCACCAGCGCCTTCGGCTGTCTGGTTTCGTCATCGATGGTCTTCCAGGTTCCGACAATGGCTTCGTCGGCACGCGCCAGTCCGACCAGCAGCAATGTCCCCATCAGCGCAGCAGCGATCTTCTTCATGTTGTCTCTCCATCCTCGAAAAAACGATTGTTTTAAGTTGGAACTCTAGAATGCCGAACGCGTTCCCGACGGTCAAGCTATTGGGGTAAACCCGATTGGGGAAACACCCAATTCATTTCGGGCAATTCTGTAGCGCATCATTCGATCACCATAGGAGAAACGGGTGGCTCGCGTCACCCTCAGCGCAAGACAGGAATCGGGATGCAAAGAAAAATCTACAAGAGCCTGTATTTTCAGGTGATCGTGGCCATCGTGCTGGGGGTCGTGCTCGGCCACTTCCTGCCGGAGACCGGTGCCAGCATGAAGCCGCTCGGAGACGGCTTCATCAAGCTGGTGAAGATGATGATCACGCCGATCATCTTTTGTACCGTGGTGGTCGGCATTGCCGGCATGGAAGACATGAAGAAGGTCGGCCGCGTCGGTGGCAAGGCGCTGCTGTACTTTGAAGTCGTGACCACGCTGGCACTGGTCATCGGCCTGTTCGTCGTCAACACGCTGAAGCCGGGCGCCGGCATGCACGTCGACCCGGCCACGCTGGATACCAAGTCGATTGCCAAGTACACCGCCGCTGCCGAGCACCAGTCGGCTGTCGACTTCGTGCTGCACATCATCCCGAACAGCGTGATCGGCGCGTTCGCCGAAGGTGAAATCCTGCAGGTGCTGCTGTTCTCGGTGCTGTTCGGCTTCGGTCTGTCGCTGATGGGCAAGGGCGGCAAGCCGGTGCTGGAGTTCATCGAAAAAGTCTCGCACGTGCTGTTCGCCATCATCGGCTTCATCATGAAGCTCGCCCCGATCGGTGCTTTCGGCGCCATGGCCTTCACCATCGGCAAGTACGGCGTCGGCAGCCTGACCTCGCTGGCCGCGCTGATGGGCAGCTTCTACCTGACCTGCCTGCTGTTCGTGTTCGTCGTGCTCGGCGCGATCGCCCGCTACTGCGGCTTCAGCGTGTGGAAGCTGATCAAGTACATCAAGGAAGAACTGCTGATCGTGCTCGGCACCTCGTCGTCCGAGTCTGCCCTGCCCCGGCTGATGGTCAAGCTCGAACAGCTCGGCTGCGCCAAGCCGGTTGTCGGCCTGGTGGTACCGACCGGCTACTCGTTCAACCTGGACGGCACGTCGATCTACCTGACCATGGCCGCGATCTTCATCGCCCAGGCCTGCGGCATCGAACTGTCGCTGACCCAGGAACTGACCATTATCGGCGTGCTGCTGCTGACGTCGAAGGGTGCCGCCGGCGTGACCGGTTCGGGCTTCATCACCCTGGCCGCCACGCTGGCCACGGTGCCGGACATTCCGGTTGCCGGTCTGGCGCTGATCCTCGGCATCGACCGCTTCATGTCCGAAGCCCGCGCCCTGACCAACCTGGTCGGCAATGCGGTGGCCACGGTGGTGGTGTCGAAGTGGGAACACTCGCTGGATGCCGCGCAGATGAAGCGCGAGCTGGACAGCCCGACCCCGATCGAACACGGCATGCAGATCAACGCACCGCACCTGACGCGCGAAGTGTCACAGGAACTGTCCTGATTCCTGCTGCTTCATCGCAAAAAACCGCCGCCCGGCAACGGGTGGCGGTTTTTTTCATGCCCTCTCCTACAGATCGATCTGACCGCTGCCGACCGGCATCACCCGCCCGCCGACGCGAATCACGCCGGCGGCGTCCACTTCGAGATCGAGCACATTCGGCCGGTTCAGCGCATGGCCCTGCTCCAGTCGCCAGTGCAGCCCGCGCCGGCCGTCACTGGCCAGCCAGCCGCCCAGGTTGGCACAGGCCGAGCCGGTGCCCGGGTCCTCGATCACCTGGCCGTTGTGGGTGAAGAACAGCCGCACCGTGGCCACCGCGCCGTCGACATGCCAGACATAGGCCATCGCCGCCCCGGTCACATTGCGGCACAGCGCGTCGATGCCGGCCGCCGACGGCCGGCAGGCCAGCACCGCATCGCGGCTGGTCAGTTCGATCAGCAATTGCTCGGTGCCGGTATTGACGAATCTTGCATCGCGCAGCGCCCCGGCGCCGAGGCCCAGCATGTCGGCCAGTGCATCCTGCTCGCCCGTGAACGGGCGCACCTGCGCCGGTTTGGCAGTCAACTGCGCATACCCCCCTTCACCCAGCACAATCGGGAACATTCCGGCCGCCATTTCCAGCCGGACCGATGCACTCAGCCCGCGCAACCGCGCCAGTACGGCGGCCGTGCCCAGTACCGGATGGCCGGCGAACGGCAGTTCGTAGCCGGGGGTGAAGATGCGCACGCGGGCATCGCCCCCCTCGGTGGCCGGAAAAACGAAGGTGGTCTCGGACAGGTTCATCTGCGCGGCAATCGCCTGCATGGTCGTGCTGTCGAGTCCGTCGGCCGGTTCGAATACCGCCAGCGGATTGCCGCCGAACGGCGTTTCAGCAAAAACGTTGACCAGATGGAAGCGGTAACTCGGCATGAATGGGCTCCTCGATGGATCAGTCCTTCATCATAACGACTTGCCGTGGCCGGATAACCGGAATTCGCCGATTCCTGTAGGGTTTGCGGAACGGCTGGTCTAGGCTGACGAAACAGAACTCACATCAAGGGAAACACCATGGGCTGGATTATCACGATACTGGCAGGCGCACTGATCGGCTGGCTGGCCAGCAAGGTGATGGGCACCGATGCCCAGCAGGGTGCGATCGCCAACATTCTGGTCGGCATTATCGGCTCGGCGCTCGGCAAGTGGATCTTCGGCGATCTGCTCGGCATCGGCTCGGCCTATGCCGCAGGCGGGTTCTCCATTGCCGGGCTGGTCTTCGGCATCCTGGGGGCTGTGGTGCTGATCTTCCTGCTGAAGATGGTCGGCATATTCAAGTAAATGCCGGCGGCCGGGCTCCTGTCCCGGCCGCCGCCGTTTCACTCAGTGACCGTCGAAGCCGTTCAGCACGCTGACGGCATTCTCGCCGATCGGTCCGACCGCATAGCCGCCCTCCAGGCAGAACAGCGTCTGCAGGCCCAGCCGGGCCAGCCGGGCGCCGACGGCATGAAAATCGGCCGTTTTCAGCTTGAAGGTCGAGATCGGATCTCCCTCATAGGTATCCAGCCCCAGCGACACCACCAGCGCATCGGGCCGGAAAGCCGCAATCGCCGTGCACGCCTGTTCCAGCGCCGCCATCCAGGTCGGAACGTCGCTGCCGGCCGGCAGCGGCAGGTTCAGGTTGCACCCTTCCCCCTCCCCGGCGCCGCGCTCGTCGGCAAACCCCAGATAGAACGGAAACTCGGTGCGCGGGTCACCGTGGATGGACACGAACAGCACATCGGCACGGTCATAGAAAATCTGCTGCGTGCCATTGCCGTGGTGGTAGTCGACGTCCAGGATCGCCACCCGGCCCAGCCCGCTGTCGCGCAGATGCTGGGCAGCGATCGCGGCATTGTTGAAGAAGCAGTAGCCGCCAAAGACGTCGGCCGCGGCATGGTGCCCCGGCGGACGGCACAGCGCGAACGCGGCCCGCTCGCCGGCCAGCAGGCGATCGGCACCGGTCAGGGCGGTCTGCGCCGACCAGTAGGCGGCAGGCCAGGTGCCGGCGGTCACCGGCGTGCCGGCGTCCATGGAGAAATAGCCCAGCTGGCCGTCGATGTCCTGCGGCTCGATCTGGCGGAAGCAGCGCGTCGGCCAGATCAGCGGCAGCGCATCATAGGTGCGGCCGGTTTTCGAGCGCCGGCTTGGCGCGGTCCAGCGCGACCAGAACGTCTCCAGAAAACGCACGTAGTTGTCGCGATGCACCGCCAGGATCGGCGCCTTGCCATGGTCGGTCGGCGCAATGCGCTCGAATCCGGCCCGGTCGACTTCGGCCAGTACCATGTCAGCGCGCGAAGGGTTCTCGAAGCACGGTTTCAGCGTGCCATCCACCAGTTCGGCATTGCCATGCTGAAGGCGATGTTGCTCGGTGTACACAGTCAGCATCGGAAAAAACACTCCCATAGAGAAACGGCCACCCGGCGACGCGTCGGCGGCATGCATTCACCCTACGCCACCCGCAGGCAAAATGTGCTGCCCTGGATCAGGAAGCCGGCCCGACGCAAAAAACCCCGCTCGCGGGCGGGGCCTGTTGCCGGCTGGCCGGTCGACGGGTCAGTCGAACGGATGCGGGCGCGGGGTGTTGTCAGCCGACGGCGGCAGGATCGGCATGTCGATCTTCGGCTGGTCGCCGGTCAGCGTCTTCAGGAAAGCCACGATATTGGCGTTCTCGCTCCTGGTGAACTGCTTGCCGAGCTGCAGCTTGCCCATCGTGTCCACCGCTTCGGACAGCGTGGCCGCCGCGCCGTCGTGGAAGTACGGGTAGGTCAGTTCGACGTTGCGCAGGGTCGGCACCTTGAAGTTGAAGCGGTCGGCATCCTTGCCGGTCACCGCGGCACGGCCGATCGCCGGGTTGTCGGTCTTGTACGGCGTGACCAGCCCCATTTTCTGGAACGAGGCGCCACCGACGGCCGGACCATTGTGGCAGGCCACGCAGCCGCTGTTCTTGAACAGCTGGTAACCGGCCAGTTCCTGGGCGGTCAGCACCTTCTTGTCGCCCTTGAGCCACTTGTCGAAGCGCGAGTTCGGCGTGACCAGCGTTTCCTCGAACACGGCGATCGCGTCGGTGATGCGGTTGATATCGATCTTGTCCGAACCGTACACCCTGGCGAATTCCTGGCGGTACTGCGGGATGGACTGCAGCACGTCGACCGCCAGCGTATGCGTCGACGCCATTTCGCCCGGGTTGGCGATCGGGCCGCCGGCCTGTTCCTGCAGGTTCTTCGCCCGGCCGTCCCAGAACTGCGCCAGGTTCAGGCTGGAGTTCAGCACCGTCGGCGAGTTGATCGGGCCTTTCTGCCAGTTGTGGCCGATCGAGGTCTTCAGGTTGTCCGAACCGCCCATGCTCAGGTTGTGGCAGGAGTTACAGGAGATGAAGCCGGAACGCGACAGCCGCGGATCAAACCACAGCTTCTTGCCCAGTTCGGCCTTGGCCGGCTGCGTCAGCTTGTACGGGGCGATCGGCTGAATCGGCTCGTCCCCTGCTGCGCTGTCTGCCCATACCCAGCCTGCAGTCAGCATCACGCTGGCAATCGCGCCAATCTGAAATAGTTTTTTACTCATTTACGGCCTCCTTGATTCACGACGTCGTACCCAATATCTATTGGCTTATTGCGCCAATAGCTAGTCCATCCGCATAAAATGCTATTGGCTTTCAATATGCACAGTATTGACCGAAATCAACAAGCTCAGGCTATCGACCGGATCAGGCAAACAGCAAAATCAACACGTTGATTACAAAAGAATTTTTTGTTATAAATTTTTTAAATCACTTCGATTAACATTGGCTATCGCCGAATGAAAAAACCGAAACAGCCAATGTTTTACGGCAAATAAACGGCGTTATGCCTGACAGATAAAAAAAAGAATAAATTTGTCCTGACACGCCATTTTTAATTCAATTCTTCATTCTGCAAAACAGAAAAAATTAAATACCTGGCGCATCCGGTCGATAACAGGCACAACGAATCACAGGACGCACCGGACATGACCTCGATTTCCGTCAACCTCAGCAGCTCGGCCTCGTCGACCAGAATGTCGACCGGCGCCACCGACAGCCTCGGCAAGAAGATCGCCGACCTGAAGCAGCAGGTTCAGGATCTGTACAAGCAGGCGCAGGAACTGAAGGACGCGAAGCTGTCGCCGGCAGAGAAAGAGAAGCAGCAGCGCATCATCGAGGCGTCGATCCAGATGCTGCAGGCCGAAATCGCCCGGCTGGAGAAGGAACGTGCCAGCCAGGGCAAGCAGGGCGGCACCGAACCGTCCAGGGACCCCAAGCCCGGCACGGAGGTCAAGACACCGACCGCCAGCGTCGCCAGCCCCTCGAACACCGGCACCCAGGTCGACGACTTCGCCTGAGGAGTGTTGCGGAACAGCAGTCCAGGCGGCGGATCACGTGATCCGCCGCTTTTCGTTTCTGCCCTGCCGTCCGTCACCCGTTGCATCCGCCCCACACCCCGTACAAAAAACACCCCCTCCCGCAAGTGCTTGAACGCAGGCGAAAAACGCGCTGCGGATATCGTCGTCGGCTGGAAAACCGTTATGTCCATGCCTTGTCATGAACAGACAATGACTACTACAATTTGTGCAACAACTATGAAAACAGCAGCACATATTGTGTAAAAACCTGCCTGGCACGGGTTTTCAGCCGACACAAGCGTCCCAGCAAAGGAGCTCCCAACGATGTCTGTCGCATCCACCGCCTCATACCAGTGCATCCGTCGCAACGGCGACGTGGTGCCGTTTGCCCCTGACAAGATTTCCGTCGCCCTGAGCAAGGCTTTCCTGGCCGTGCTCGGCAGCGAAGCCGGCGGCTCCAGCCGCCTGCGCGATGAAGTGGAACACCTGACCGCCACCGTGGTGGCAGCCCTGATCCGCCGCCGCCCGGAAGGCGGCCCGATCCATATCGAAGACATCCAGGACCAGGTTGAACTGGCCCTGATGCGCGCCGGCGAGCAGGAAGTGGCCCGCGCCTACGTGCTGTACCGCGAACGCCGCGCCGCCGAGCGCCGCGCTGCCCGCGAGGCACTGGGCCTGGCCGCCGCCCCCACCCTGCACGTCACCCGTGCCGACGGCAGCCGCGCGCCGCTGGATCTGGACCGGATGGCCACGCTGGTGCATACCGCCTGCATCGGTCTGGAAGCCGATACCGACCCGGCCGCCATCCTTGGCGACACGCTGAAGAACCTGTACGACGGCGTCAGCGAAGCCGAAGTCGGCCGCGCCGTGGTCATGTGCGCCCGGCAGATGATCGAGCGCGACCCGGCCTACGACAAGGTCACCGCCCGCCTGCTGCTGGATTCGATCCGCGGCGAAGTGCTCGGTCGCCATGTGGCGCAGACCGACATGGCCGCGCTGTACGCCGATGCCTTCCCCGGCGCCATCCAGCGCGGCATCCAGGCCGAGCTGCTCGACCCGCGTCTGGGCGAATTCGACCTTGCCCGCCTGGGCCAGGCGCTGAACGCCGACGCCGACCTGCAATTCGGCTATCTCGGCCTGCAGACCCTGTACGACCGCTACTTCCTGCATATCGAAGGCCGCCGCATCGAACTGCCGCAGACCTTCTTCATGCGCGTGGCGATGGGCCTGGCGCTGAACGAAGCCGAACGCAACGACCGCGCGATCGAGTTCTACCGCGTGCTGTCCAGCTTCGACTTCATGAGCTCGACGCCGACACTGTTCAACGCCGGCACCCTGCACAGCCAGCTGTCCAGCTGCTACCTGACCACGCTGGGCGATGATCTGACCGAGATTTTCGACGGCATCAAGGAAAACGCGCTGCTGTCCAAGTACGCCGGCGGCCTCGGCAACGACTGGACCCCGGTGCGCTCGCTCGGCAGCCATATCAAGGGCACCAACGGCAAGAGCCAGGGCGTGGTCCCGTTCCTGAAGGTGGCCAACGACACTGCCGTCGCGGTCAACCAGGGCGGCAAGCGCAAGGGCGCGGTGTGCGCCTACCTGGAAACCTGGCACGCCGACATCGAGGAATTCCTCGAACTGCGCAAGAACACCGGTGACGACCGTCGCCGCACCCATGACATGAACACCGCCAACTGGGTGCCGGACCTGTTCATGCAGCGGGTGATGGAAGACGGCCCGTGGTCGCTGTTCAGCCCGAGCGAAACCCCGGACCTGCACGATCTGACCGGCAAGGCCTTTGCCCGCCGCTACGCCGAGTACGAAGCCATGGGCGAGCGCGGCGAGCTGCGCGTCTACAAGCGCCTGCGCGCGCTGGACCTGTGGCGCAAGATGCTGACCATGCTGTTCGAGACCGGCCACCCGTGGCTGACGTTCAAGGACCCGTGCAACCTGCGCAGCCCGCAGCAGCACATGGGCGTGGTCCACAGCTCGAACCTGTGCACCGAGATCACGCTGAACACCAGCGACAGCGAAATCGCCGTGTGCAACCTCGGCTCGGTCAACCTGGCCAACCATATCCGCAATGGCCAGCTCGACGATGCCAAGCTCGCCGGCACCGTGCGCACCGCCATGCGCATGCTGGACAACGTGATCGACCTGAACTTCTACCCGGTCGAAAAGGCCCGCAACGCCAATATGCGCCACCGCCCGGTCGGCATGGGCCTGATGGGCTTCCAGGACGCACTGCATGCGCTGGGTCTGGCCTACGGCTCCGACGCAGCAGTCGAGTTCGCCGACCGTTCGATGGAAAGCATTGCCTACCACGCCTACTGGGCCTCGACCTCACTGGCCGAGGAACGCGGCACCTACCAGACCTACGACGGCAGCCTGTGGAGCCGCGGCATCCTGCCGCACGACAGCCTCGACCTGCTGGCCGAGTCGCGCGGCGGCTGGCTGGAAGTCGACCGCTCGACCACGCTGGACTGGGACCGCCTGCGGGCCCGCATCAAGCAGTTCGGCATGCGCAACTCGAACTGCCTGGCCATCGCCCCGACCGCGACCATCGCCAACATCATCGGCGTGTCGGCCAGTATCGAACCGACGTACAAGAACCTGTTCGTCAAATCGAACCTGTCCGGCGAGTTCACCGTGGTCAACGAGTACCTGGTCCGCGACCTGAAGCGTCTGGGGCTGTGGGACAAGGTGATGCTGGCCGACCTGAAATACTTCGATGGCGACCTCGGCCCGATCGAACGCATCCCGGCCGAGGTGAAAGCCCTGTACGCGACGGCATTCGACCTCGACCCGAGCTGGCTGGTCGAAGCCGCCAGCCGGCGCCAGAAGTGGATCGACCAGGCACAGAGTCTGAACCTGTACATGGCCGGCGCCTCGGGCAAGAAGCTGGACACGCTGTACAAGCATGCGTGGGTACGCGGTCTGAAAACGACCTACTACCTCCGCACGCTGGCCGCGACCAGTGCCGAGAAGTCCACCGGTCGTGGCGGCGAGCTGAACGCCGTCCCGGTCGCCGCCCCGCCGGCCGTCCCGGCGACGGACATGAAGTTCTGCTCGATCGACAACCCCGACTGCGAATCTTGCCAGTAGGCAAGATCGCAGGCGGTGGTTGAGGCGCAGCCACAACCCGGACGCTCCTGCGACAGCAGGAGCCAGCCCGCAGGGCGCGAATCTTGCCAACAGGCAAGATCGCAGGCGGTGGTTGAGGCGCAGTTAAGGCACGCAGCCCACGGCGGGCGGACAGGTGTATAAGCACAATCGTCACCTGTCTGTTCCCGTCGTCGATTGGAGAGAGCGTCATGAAACGCCTGCTGTTACTGATCTGCTGCCTGACCCTGGCCGGCTGCGCCACGGTTGCCAAACAACTGAACGGCAGCCTGCAACCGCCGCCCGGCTACGGCTACGCCATCGTGTCGATGACCGCGCTGGCTTTCGAGCCGGATGCGAGCTCGATCGAGGCGATTTACGTGCCGGACGGCGCGCCTGGCCGGGGTGGCAACATCCACGCCAGCCTGCTGACCGACTCGGTGTTCGGCGAAGCCGGCTCGTCGCCGGTCGAAGGCAAGCTGGCCCTGCTGACGCTGCCGCCGGGCAACTACCGCTTTGTCGAGGCCATCGGCTACTACCCGCAGGAGATCGCCGGCTGGCGTACGCGGCAGATCATCCGGATGCCGATGAGCGCGCCGTTTACCGTGACCGCCGGTCGCGCCGTCTATCTCGGCGAGATCCGGCTCGATCTGTCGTACCGGCCGGAACTGCTGCTGCGCGACGGCCGCCCGCGCGACTTCGGCCATATCCGCCGCGTCTGGCACGTGGAGGACCTCTCGCCGATCGACGTGCGGCTGCTCTCCCCCCTTACCCAATAATCGACGTACCCGACAGGAACCGACATGCTGACATTTGAAGACAACGACATCGCCGCGCCGGCCGTACCGGCCAATCCGACTGCCACCGCCATGCCGAACCGCGTCAACGCGGTCGACAAGCGCATCATCAACGGCAAGACCGACGTGAACCAGCTGGTGCCGTTCAAACACAAGTGGGCATGGGAGAAGTACCTGGCCCAGTGCGCAAACCACTGGATGCCGCAGGAAGTGAACATGCAGCGCGACATCGAGCAGTGGAAGACCGGCCAGCTGAGCGAAGACGAAATGCGCATCGTCAAGCGCAACCTCGGCTTCTTCGTCACTGCCGACAGCCTGGCTGCCAACAATATCGTGCTCGGCACCTACCGCCAGATCACGTCGCCGGAATGCCGCCAGTTCCTGCTGCGCCAGGCCTTCGACGAGGCCATCCACACCCACGCCTACCAGTACATCGTCGAAAGCCTCGGCCTGGACGAAGGCGAAATCTTCAACGCCTACAACGAGATCGCCTCGATCCGCGACAAGGACGAGTTCCTGATCCCGTTTATCGACGCGCTGTGCAACCCGGCCTTCAAGACCGGCACGCTGGAAACCGACCAGCAACTGCTGAAGTCGCTGATCGTGTTTGCCTGCATCATGGAAGGCCTGTTCTTCTACGTCGGCTTCGTGCAGATCCTCGCCCTCGGCCGCCAGAACAAGATGACCGGCGCCGCCGAGCAGTACCAGTACATCCTGCGCGACGAGTCGATGCACTGCAATTTCGGCATCGACCTGATCAACACCATCAAGCTGGAAAACCCGGAACTGTGGACCGACAGCTTCAAGGCCAGCCTGGATGAGCTGTTCCGCAAGGCGGTCGACCTCGAATACGCATACGCCGAAGACACCATGCCGCGCGGCGTGCTCGGCCTGAACGCCCCGCAGTTCAAGGAATACCTGCGCTTTATCTGCAACCGCCGCATGCAGCAGATCGGCCTGACCGAACTGTTCCCCGGCGCCAGCAACCCGTTCCCATGGATGAGCGAGATGATCGACCTGAAGAAGGAAAAGAACTTCTTCGAGACCCGGGTGACGGAGTATCAGACGGGCGGGGCTTTGAATTGGGATTGAGGGGGGTTGTCAGAAATCGGAAAGGTTGAAATTTTGTAGTCAAAAGTTGAAATTTCCGATAACCAAAGCATGAAATCTTGCTTTGCGAGAAGAAAGGGCCCTGTCGTTACAGGGCCCTTTCCATGTTGCGATCGGCAGTATCAGTAATCGGAAGTAACCTCTTGCTTGAACATTGGCATGCGCTCGCTTCTCGGCCAAAACTGACGTTCGACGGCTCGATGAAAAATGGCCGCTTACCTATTGGAAGTGGACTGCCCCGGCTCCTGCAGGTAATCCTGCCCCATGATTGGCCGCAAGGAGGTAACGCGCAGACGGGCCGGCTCAGCGCTTGCCGGCCGCCTCTTCTCGCCGGCGCTTGGCCTCTTCCAGCAGGTAGACCTGGTAATCGTCCAGATCGCCCGCGAAATCGCTGACCCCGCCACGCGACACCATCCAGAATTCGTCACACACCGCGCGCAGCAACGCCCGGTCGTGGCTGACCAGCATCACCGAGCCTTCGAACTCGTTCAGCGCCACGCTCAGCGCCTCGCGGGTGGTGAGGTCCAGATGGTTGGTCGGTTCATCCAGCAGCAGCAGGTTCGGCCGCTGCCACACGATCATGCACAGCACCAGCCGCGCCTTCTCGCCGCCGCTCATGCTGCCGACCGCCTGCTTCACCATGTCGCCGCTGAAGTTGAAGGTGCCGAGGAAATTGCGCAGCCCCTGCTCGCGGCAGTCATTGGCCGACGGCCGCATCGCCGCCGGGGTGTCGCGCGCCAGGCGGAACATGTGCTGCAGCGGATCGTCCTCCGGCCGCAGCACGTCCAGTTCCTGTTGCGAGAAGTAGCCGATGTTCAGCCCCTTGCCGCGGATGATCTCGCCACCGACCGCCTGCAGCGCCTCGGCCACGGTTTTCACCAGCGTCGACTTGCCCTGGCCGTTGGCGCCGAGAATGCCGATGCGCTGGCCGGCCAGCACGGTGCGGTTGACGTTGCGCACGATCACCGTCGGCGGTGTGTCTGCCGGCGCGCCATCCATTGCCGGATAGCCGAACGCCGCGCCGGTCATCGACAGCATCGAGTTCGGCAGGCTCATCGGCTCCTTGAATTCGAACTGGAAGTCGGCGTCGGCCAGCACCGGCGCGATCTTCTCCATCCGCTCCAGCGCCTTGACGCGGCTCTGCGCCTGCTTGGCCTTGCTGGCCTTGGCCTTGAAGCGGTCGATGAACTTCTGCAGGTGCGCCATCTTTTCCTGCTGCTTGGCCTGCGCCGCCTGCTGCAGGGTCAGCTGTTCGGCACGCATGTACTCGAACTTGCTGTAATTGCCGCCGTAGCGCACCAGCTTGGCGTTGTCGACGTGCAGCGTCACCGTGGTGACGGCATCGAGGAATTCGCGGTCATGGCTGATCACCACCATGGTACCGGCGTACTGCTTCAGCCACGCCTCCAGCCACACCAGCGCATCCAGATCCAGGTGGTTGGTCGGCTCGTCCAGCAGCAGCAGATCGGACGGACACATCAGCGCGCGCGCCAGTTGCAGCCGCATGCGCCAGCCGCCGGAGAAGCTGTTCACTGGCTGCTGCAACTCGGCGACACTGAAACCCAAGCCGAGAATCAGTGCCTGCGCCCGGGCCGGCGCGTCGTGGGCGCCGGCATCGTTGAGCGCGGTATAGGCGTGCGCCATGCGCATATAGTCTTCGCCGGCCTCGGCCTCGGTCACCTCCCGCTGCGCGGCGAGCAGGATGGCATCGCCTTCGACCACGAACTCGGTCGCCGTCTGCACCGTTTCCGGCATGTCCTGCGCCACCTGCGACATGCGCCACTGCGACGGGATCGACACATCGCCGCCGTCTTCGTGCAGCGAGCCGTTCAGCACCGCGAACAGCGAGGATTTGCCGGCGCCGTTGCGGCCGACCAGGCCGACTTTCTCGCCAGGATTGAGCGTCACCGACGCGTTGTCGAGCAGGACTTTGGTACCGCGGCGCAAGGCCACGTTTTTCAGAATGATCATGGGAAGCGCCGTGCGGCGGCAGGAAACAGGTTACGCCGCGACCGGCGACAAGGCGGGAAGACGACAGGCAATGCGGCCAACGTTGGCCGCATCAGGACAAGGGTGCTGCCTCGGCAGCGTGGCGCCGCCGCATGCTGCAAAGCAATAAAAACGGCGCGGCGCAGATGGTAACACGCCCCTACGCGCTCCAATGACCTCCTCCCGAAAAACCGTAGCGGTGAAAAGTAGAGGTTTCTGGCAAATTTGAGCCCATCCGGGCAGGAGATTTGTCATGAAAAAATCGAAGTTCACGGAAGAGCAGATTGCCTTAGCGCTGCGCCAGGCGGAGTCGGGCACCACGGTCGCGGAGGTCTGCCACAAGATGGGCATCTCCAAGGCCACCTTCTACAACGGGAAGAAGATGAGTCTCACAGGGGTGTCGAGCAGCAGATAACGCCCTGCCCGACCATCCACCAGTCATCCATAAAGCGTCCGGCCAAAGAAGTCTTTCAGCTTGTTTACGGCCAGGCCCACATACAGCGGCTTCCAGTACGTCTCGATATGGGTCGCTCCCTCGATCAGGAACAACTCCTTGTCCTTTGCATTCACTGCCTTCGTGAACGCTTCCTTGCTCATATAGAGCGAGTCGGCCCGGCTGCCGGCCATCATCAGCAGAGGCTGGGCAATGAGTTCGATATTGTCGGTTGCATCCCAGCGCATCAGGTCCAGCAGGCTGCTCGTGGTGTACTTGAAGGTCGAGTTGGGGTGCGCGTGTGTCTTCCCGTAGTACTCGTAACCCTGCCGATACAGATCGAACGGCAAGCTGGCAATCTGTTCGTCGGTCAGGTTTGCATCCCCGGAATAAAGGACGTCCCCTCCCACTGCCTCCTGGGCCCGGGCTGCCGAAGCCTGCTGCAGCCGTGACTGGATGGTGTCCAGTTGCGAATCCGCATAACCATTACGGCGAACCCGCCCCGAGTTGAACATGCTCAACGTCGCAACCGCTTTGAATCTCTTATCGGATTCTGCCGCGGCCAAAGCGTAGCCGCCTCCACCGCAGATACCGAGCAGCCCGAGTCGCGCCGGATCGACGCCCTGGAAACCGGAAATAAAGTCCGCCATCCCATGGATGTCTTCCACGCGATTCGCCGGCTTGTCGACGTGACGCGGTATGCCGCCACTGCCGCCTTGATAGGCGGCGTCGGCAACGATGGTGATATAACCCTGCTCGGCAAGCCGTTGCGCGTACAGACCAGCCACCTGCTCCTTGACGCCACCATTCGGATGCGCGACCACAACCGCGGGGTACTTTCGTTTCGCATCGAAATGGGCGGGCGTGTAAACATTGGCGACGATATCCAGGCCGTTGAGCCGGTATGTCACCGGCGTGATATTGACGGCTCCCCTGACGTTCCCGGTAATGGCGCCGTCGTAGGCCAGCGAGAAGGGATTCTGCCTGTAGTCTGCAGCCATGCTTGCTCCCGATAAAAGGCTGATCGCGCCAGCCACGCAGAATGCGTTGAAGATTTTCAAATTCATAAGAGTCTCGAATGGGCGGGATCCCGGGGGCCGGCAGCGGGATCAGGGCGCGGGTTTGCGCTGAAAAACATCCCTGGCAACCCCCGTTGCCGACACGGCATTTGGCCAGCCCGTATAGAAGGCCAGATGGGTGATGAGCTCGGACAGCTCCAACTGCGTCAGGCCGTTCTGAAGGCCAAGGACGAGGTGCGAGCGCAGTTGCTCCGGCCGGTTCATGGCAATCAGGGCACTGACGGTGGCAAGACTGCGGTCCCGCTTGCCCAGGCCGGGTCGCTCCCATATCTCGCCAAACAGAACCTGATCCGTAAGTTCGGCAAGTTTGGGGGCGACATCCCCCATCAACTGCCGGGCACGGCTCGGGCTGCCCACCGGGGCCGACCCTAATCCCGTGCTCTTCACTGCAGCCAGATAGTCCTGATCACTTACCTTGTCTTGCCAGGTGACGGCGCTGCCATTTTCTTTCTCGGCGATTGCAATATGCGTCATCGCTCCGCCAGGTCCTGCGCCATGCCAATGGCGCACATTTGCAGGAATGGTAACGACATCGCCGGGCCGGAGGATCTGTGCAGGCTGGCCGTCTTGCTGCACCAGGCCAATCCCGGAGGTAACGACGAGAATCTGCCCGAGAGGGTGGCTGTGCCATGCGGTCCGGGCTTGTGCTTCAAAGCTCACGGAAGCCCCCCCTGCGTGACCGGGCGGGAGAGCCTGGAATGGCGTGGAAATGCGAACAGTCCCGGTAAATGTCTCCGTCGATCCGATGGACACGGGTGCAGTCTCAGCGGAACGCACTTCAACGACCGGCAAGGGCGCTGCCCGGGCGGGTAGCTGCGTATTGGCGCCGGCGGCACACGTCAGGGCAAGCATAATCAGCGCTTTCATGAACGGGCCTCCTTTGGGCACAAGATGTCACGCCGACGTAGGTCCGGAGCTTTGGGTACGGTCATGGCCATTTGCTTCAGATATCGAGTCTGCGCTCGGCCATCCACTTGACGATGGCCGGGTCGCGATGCGAGAAGAAACTGCTTGTGTTGGTATCCAGCGTGGCGATGAGGGCCATGTCTGCATCAGCCAGTTCGAAATCCAGAACGGCGAGGTTTTCGGCCATGCGCTCCTTGCGCACCGACTTGGCCAGCGCGACGATGCCTCGCTGCGTCAGCCAGCGCAGCACAACCTGGCCCACGGACTTGCCGTAGCGCCTGCCGATACCGATAAGCAACTCGTTCTGGAACAGGTTGTTGCGGCCCTCTGCAAATGGCGCCCAGGCTTCGGCCTGCACACCGATTTCCTGCATGAAGGGAGCGCTCTCCCGTTGCTGCAAAAAGGGATTCACCTCGATCTGGTTCACAGCCGGCGCCATCTCGTTGAATGCCTTGATATCCATGAGCCGGTCAGGATGAAAATTGCTGACGCCAATGGCGCGCAGCTTGCCGGCACGGCAAGCCTCTTCCATCGCTCGCCAGGAACCGTGCACGTCACCAAACGGCTGGTGAATCAGATACAGGTCCAGATAGTCGAGCTGCAGGCGTCGTAGCGACTTGTCGATCGCCTCGCGGGTGTGCTCATACCCGGCTTCCTGCACCCACAGCTTGGTCGTTACGAAGAGCTGGTCGCGAGCGACGCCACTGGCCTTGAGCCCCTTGCCAACAGCCTCTTCGTTCATATACGAGGCTGCAGTATCAATCAGCCGGTAGCCACTCTCGATGGCATCAATCACGCTGCGTTCGCATTCCTTCGCATCAGGAATTTGAAAGACGCCGAAGCCCAGGATGGGCATTTCTACGCCGTTGTTCAGTGTCACGTGTTGCATGGCGAGTCCTCGAAGGTTTGCTGGCTTGAACTCTAGGCCCGATACTCGCATTTAAATAGCTGCAAAAAGATTGTTTTATTAACATCAAATTAGGGACAATAACGAAAAGGAGGCGCCTTCGAATGGCCATCAACGAGCTTCGATCCTTGTCCACCTTCATCAAGGCGGCAGAACTGGGCAGCCTGCGCAAAGCGGCGCAGGCTCTCGACATCAGCCCTCAGGCAGCCAGCAAGGCGCTGGCACAGCTGGAAGCGCATCTGAATGCGCGGCTGTTTCACCGTACTACGAGGGTCATGTCCCTCACGGATGCTGGTCAGCGCCTGCTTGAAGATGTCCAGCCGGCACTGCTGGGCATACAACGCGCACTGGCGCATGCCCGGACGGCCAAAGAGGAGTTTGCCGGGCCACTGCGCATCGCCGGCCCCCGCACGACATTCCAGCCCATCCTTTGGCATCTAGTGGAAGAGTTCTGCGCGTTGTACCCGGACATTCAGCCAGACGTGCTTCTGGATGACGGAGTTGGCAACTGGGTTGAAAACCGGGTGGACGTCGGCTTCCGGCTTGGACCGTCGCCACACGAGGGCGTCATCGCGCGCAAGCTGTTCCCGCTGCAATTGATTGTTTGCGGCGCGCCGGCCTACTTCCAGCGTTATGGGGCGCCGGGCTCACTGGCCGCGCTCGCCTCTCACCGTTGCAGTGCTTTCCGTAATCCCGGAACGGGCAAAGTCACGCCGTGGCATGTGAGGCTTGGCGAACAGATCGTCGACCAGCCGGTCGTTCCCGCAATCTGCAGCAATGACGAGATGTTCGAGCTGCAGGCCGTGCTGTCCGGCAGCGTACTGGGACAATTGGCAGGCGTCACCGCCGCCCCCTACATTCGTTCAGGACGGCTGGTTCCCGTTCTACTGGATCACATACCCGAGTTTGGAAACTATTCCGTGTACTTTGGCAGCAGGACGTCCCAGCCGGTACGAGCCCGGGCGTTCATCGACCTCGCGGTAAAGCGTCTTACTGACAATCCGGCGTATTTGCTGAGTGCTGAAGAGCTGCGGGACGGGTATCGCCGGGTGCGAGGGACAGAATGACGGCACTACTCACACACCAAGCGCTCAACGGATAAATACAGCTGTTCGACTAACTGTTTTGAATATGCGCCATAATGAAGTTCACGGTGGCAGTTTGGGCAGACGGCTACCGCATTCGATACTTGATCTGAGCCTTGATCGGCCAATCTTCTGACGTGGTGCACCTCAAGATAAGGCATGCCATCTGCAGCCTTAAAAGGAGCTGATTTTTTACAGCACTCGCAAACACCACCGGCCTGCTGCAAAATCCATGCTTTGATTTCTGGGTCACGAGCATATTGAGTACTTGCAGAGGTGAACGGTTGGGGGCTATCACTGCCTGTCGGCACAGGAAGTTGCTTCTTTTTCACCTCATCCCGAACAGCAATCTCAAACGCAACGATGGGTGCTACCTGCCGCCCTTCGGCTTCCGCAAGTAGTTGCTCGATTTGTCCAGCCACTTGCGCACCGACATTTTTTGCCGGTTTTAGACCACGAAGCCAGTCCCGTCCCATCAGCGAAAGCACATAGGAAATATTTTGCATCCGATACTCGAATGCCTTTGCCGTTCTATTAAATTTCCCTGCAAGTTTTTCGTAGTACTGTTTTTTAACATAAGGCTTGCCTGCTCGGTCATGGGCCATGGGCCATCATATCCAGATAGATTTCGACTGCCGAGTCGTAACTCATCCACTGCCCATGCTACTCCGTTGGCTTCTTCCGCCACAGCTGCAAGAGTAAGTAGAGAGAACGTGTGAGATTCAATTTCTATACTGGGAAACAAATAGGCTGACCAGTCAAATAATTTCGACTGAACCTGCCAAAAATACAGATAAACATTTACTTAATAACAGTCACAATACCATTGGAATAACATTTGGAAAGTGGAAAAATTCGCTAACAAAATATGGGGTTTTTTCCATATTAGCAATACCATCCACTATCAATGAATAATAATGTAAACCCCTCTAATTTGATTTCATTTTTTACCGATTTTTAGCAGCGGAATTTATCAATTCCTTTAACTCAAATAATGATAATGTTTTATCTTTTTTCCTATGCACAACCGCATGGCAATTTGCACATAATGGCACTAAATCGCTCTTGGGGTTAACCAACATTTCACCCCCGAGCTCGGAAACAGGTACAGTATGATGAATGTGAATAAAATCTTTTGCATATTCACCATAGAAATAAAAAAAATTGAACCCACACGCAGCACATGTACAGCCATGAATAGCGACAGCTTGAACCCGAAGTTTGTGCTGCCGTTCATAATACGTCACATACTTAAGTTTTTTCGTTCCCTCTTGCTGAGATTCAAATGATAGGCTTTCATTTTCCGAAGAGTCAATTTCAGCCACATCCACTATTGGCGCAATATCATCATCATCCAATTGGGAACAAATTTCCTGATAAATAGCTTTATTTATCGGGCGAACACCATCCCGCCAGTAATTGCTCTGTTTAGAGGCAGGTATTTTTTCCAAGTACCCTGATGCAGTTTTAGCCAATACTGGTTTTCTAAAACTTTGATAATCATCAATAGTAGCAAAAAGATCTCCTTTTTTGCTTTTTTCATCGGGGATGATTTTCCCAATTTTGGCGATACCAAAGTAATGGGGGGAACTAGAAAGTCGCTTAGCTACGAATTCTTTCTTTTTATTTTTCCCTTTGTAGTAAACAACCGTAACACCTTCCCGTATATACTTTTCATATCGCTTTGGGAAATGATAGATACAGCCAGTCACATCTCCCCAGGAAGATTCATCATTCTCGGTGATTACAACGTACACCATACATCTCCAGCCATGCGCAAGTTATCATGCTGCCAGCATGGCTCATCGCAATCAACTATTGAATAATTTTGGAGGGGTATCGCGCGTACTTGTCAGTGCTCCCCTGACGTGTCTCCGCAAAAGCACAGCCGTGTGCTGGCAGGCTCTGCCAATGCAAAACAGCCCTGCGGATGCAGAGCTGTTTTGCATTGCTTGTATCTCCCCCTCAATTCACCAACGGCACCCCCACCGCGCCCAGATCCACCCCCACCACCTTCGCCTGCCCGGCCAGGATCCGGACATACTGTTCCAGCGCCCGGGTCAGCGCCTGGCCCTGCAGGTCCATGGCCACGCGTTCGCGCGCGACGTCGAACGGCATCAGCTTGCCGGGAACGCGCTGGTCGATGCGCAGGATATGGAAGCCGAAGCGCGTGCGTACCAGTTGCGGCCACAGGCCGACGGACTGGTCGGAGAACAGGGCGGCGTCGAATTCCGGCACGGTTTCGCCGCGTTGCAGCTGGCCGAGGCTGCCACCAAGCTCGGAAGACGGACAGTTGGAGTTCTCGCGCGCCAGCTGGTCGAACCGCTCCGGCTGGTCGCGCACATTGCGCAGGATGGCTTCCGCCCGCGCCTGCAGTGCCGGCAGGTCCACGCCGGACGTCACCTGCAGCAGGATGTGCGAGGCAAATACCAGTTCGCCGGCACAGTAGCGCCGGGCATGGGCGGTGTAATAGCGTTCCAGTTCGCTGTCGCTGGCCTGCGGCACGCTGACTTCCTGTTCCAGCAGTTGTTCCAGTGCGGCAGCACGGGTGTCGTCGTCGGCGCCGTCTTCGAGCAGGCCGACAGCCAGTGCGCGCTGGCGCAGCAGTTCCTGCACGGCGGCATTGTTCAGTTCGGCCCGGGTGTCGGCTTCGATCCGGATATCGTTGATGGTCGCTTCAGGCATGGCAGGTTCGCGGGGTCGGGAGTAATGAAGGCACGTTATCCACCCCGGCGACGCGGCACAATACGCCGAGCGGGCTAGGTCCCTACTCCGAAAACACGAAGAACGGCGCCGGCATCGGCATGCCTTCCGGATGGGAGAAGCGGTCGCCCGGTGCGCACTCGTTCCGGTTCAGCGCCGTCACCCGCAGCGCATCGAACCGGGCGCGGCCATTGACGGCCAGTCCCAGCGTGCCCCGCTGCCGCGTGTCGTGCGGCTCACCGCTCAGATAGCGTTTGCCGTCGATGCTGACGCTCAGGTTGCGGTTGCAGACGGTGATCTCGACCCGGTACGGGCGGTTCGTTTCCACCTGGAACGGCACTTTGGCCACGTTCTTGCCGCCATAGGCCTTGTCCGCAGTCGAGCGTCCGTTGCCGATGGCCAGCTTGTTCTCGATCCGGTACAGATAAACGCGGGTATAGCGTTGTGCGGTGCGGTCCAGCATCAGCTCGGCCAGCACGCCATCCTGCAGTGTCAGCGTGGTACCGAGCCGGTAGTTGGCCGGCAGCGGCACCCGGCCATTGATGCTGGCCCAGTCGCCCCGGCAGCCGCTGCTGCCCGTCTCGCAGCCCCCCTGCAGACCACCGTCCGCCAGCGGCTGCCACTGTCCGTTCTCGACCTGCCACAGTGACGGGAAGGTGTCGCTGCGGGTTTCGGAATAGCTGGCGCAGCCGGCCAGCAGACCAGCCAGGGCGATGGCGGGAGTCAGGGACAGGATGGAAGTGCGCAACGGGATACCTTTTTCCGGACCGGGGTGGGCCCCCATACTAGCGCGTTGAAAAAATCCGAAGAATATCTGGCGGCACCGCGGTGCGAAATCGGCACGAGTGCAAAAAACAAGCCACTGATTCAAAACAGATAACGTCAATGTCATTTTGATAATGACAAATTGTTGCTATTGGAATGATTTTCGCCAATCTGGCAAACTGGCCTTTTCTTTCCCTGGTGGAAGCCACTCCAGCAATGATTGCCGAACTGCACCATGCCGCCGGGCAGCTGCGCGAAAACCTCCGGCAGGCGACCACCGGGCTGGTAGAGCGCGAACAGCTGGCCGAACTGATCCTGCTGGCAGCGGTCGCCCAGGAGCATTTACTGGTTATCGGCCCGCCCGGCACCGCCAAGAGTGCCGTGGTACGCCGCGTCGCCCGTTCGCTGGGCGGCCGTTACTTTGAGTATCTGCTGGGCCGGTTTACCGAGCCGTCGGAGCTGTTCGGCGCGGTGGATCTCAGGAAACTGCGCGACGGCACGGTCGAGACCGACGTCAGCGACATGCTGCCGGAAGCGGACATCGCCTTTCTGGACGAGGTGTTCCTCGGATCGACGGCGATTCTGAACACGCTGCTCGGCCTGCTCAACGAACGCCAGTTCCGGCGCGGCCATACCCGCCTGCACTGCCCATTGCGCATCTGTGTCGCGGCAGCCAATGCGCTGCCCGAAGACGAGGCGCTGGCGGCCTTTGCTGACCGTTTCCTGGTCCACTCCTTCGTGTCGCCCGTGGCTGACCACCAGCTGGAAGCCCTGCTGGCCGGCGGCTGGCAGGTCGCGCAACAGCCGCCGGCCGCCGGAAACAGTCTCGCCCAGCTGGATCTGCTGAGCGCACAGGTGGCCCGGGTCGACATGCGCGAGGCGATGCCGGCGCTGGTCAATGCCATCCGTTCGCTGCGGGCCGCCGGCATTCCGCTGTCGGATCGCCGCCTCGTCAGGTCACAGCGGCTGATCGCTGCGGCCACCGTGCTGGCCGGACGCCTGCAGGCGCAGGAGGCCGACATCTGGCCGCTGCTGTGCGTGATTCCGACCGAAGCGCTGCAGGCGCAGGCACGCGATGTGCTGCGCGAGCAGATCGCGTGCTCCGCCAACGCTACCCTGTTCAGCGCCTGTGAGGCCACCGTCCAGCAACCGTTGTCCCGTGCGGCGCGGCTCGAGTCGGCAGCGCAGGAATGCCTGGCCCGGTCCGCCACGGTGACGCCCGCCCGGCTGGAGGCACTGTTGCGCGAGATCGACGCCAATTTCAGTCGCGAACAACTGCCCGAGGCCCTGGCCGGGCTCAGAACGCAACTGGCCGCCCGGCTTGTCGTAACGGCATGACGCTGGTTTCCCCCCTGCCCTGGCACTGGCGCCCCGCCGTCACTGTCGCCGAACCCGCTGCCGCCGTGGCGGGACGGGACGCGGCGCCCGCGCTGCTGGCACGGCTGGCGTCCCTGCCTGCCAACGTCCGTGCCCGGTTGCAGATGTGTTCATCTTCTGACCTGCTGGTGCTGATCGGTGCGGCGGCCGACCTGCCATGGGTCGATGGTATTGCCTATGCGGCACCCAGCAGGCAGGCACCGGCACTGTGGCTGCCGACGCAGGACGAACCCGACGTCGCCCATGATCTGCTCGCCCGGGCGCTAGACCTGCGCTGCCATCGCCAGCCGCTGCTGCTGTGGCGAACGCCGGCAGTGTTCATGCCGCTGGACCGGCAGCATGCAGTTTCCCCCTGTCTGCTGGAACGGCTGGCCAGGCGCTGGCCGGGACGCCCATGAGCGACTGGAGCCTTCCCGCCGCGCTTCGACCCTGGCACCACTGGCTGCAATGGTTCAGGCCCGATGTAGCCGTCGCGCTCGGCGATCTGGTTCGCCAGCTGGACACCCTGCCCGGTCTCGCCGCGTCCCGCCTGCACGACACCTCCGTGACAGAGCCGGACGGGCTGGATGACCTGAGGCATCGCGGGCCCTATCCGCGGCTGCTCGCCAGCGAATGGCTGCTGGCCGAAGCCGCGCCGGACGAGTTCCTGCGCCGGGCGGTCATGGGTGAGCACCTGTTCCTGATGCCACGGCCGAGATCCCGGCAGGTCGACCGTCTGATCCTGGCGCTGTTCGACGCGGGTCCGCACCAGCTCGGCGCACCGCGGCTGGCGCATCTCGCCGCATGGATCCTGCTGGCGCGCCGTGCGGAACAGGCCGGCGCCACACTGCGCTGGGGCGTTCTGCAACAGCCGGGGGCGCTGCACGAAGCGCGGGAAGTCCGCAATCTGCACGATTTACTCAAGCAGCGCGGCTGGACCCTGCCGACTCCGGCCCATCTGCAGCAGTGGCAGCAGTCACTGGCCGATGCCGCGCTGAATCCGGCCGAATGCTGGCAGGTCGGCAGCCCGTCCGCCGGGGCAATGCCGCAGGCCAGCCACCGCCTCGGCATCGCCCGGGCCCTGCAGGGCAGCGACCTCGACGTCCTGCTGGAAACGCGCACCCGCCGGAGCAGGCTGCAACTGCCGTTGCCGCCGGAGCCGCTGGCGCAGGACATACTGAAAGGCCGGTTTGCGCCAACTGCCGCCAGCAACGCCCATCAGAAAAACAGTGGTCGTCTCAGCATCAAACAGCCGCCCATTCTGTCGCCCGCAGGCCGTCATGTCGCCGTGCGCCTGCTCGACGCCCCCGGCGTCATGGTGTTTCCCATTCCTGGCGCCAACCATGCCCGGGGCAAGGCGCGCCGGCAGCTGTGGCCTGACGGCGCCCAGCCGCTGGCCCTCCTGCTCGATGGCAGGACGGCACTGGGGGTACTGAGGCAGTCGGGGCAGACCCTCGCCTGGCAAGCCGAGGGAATCAGGCTGCCGACGGATCTGGTGCCGGCACCGGCCGGCAGCGCGGCGCTGCAGCCGGCGGCCTGTCTCACCGCCGGCCGGCAGCGGCAGTTGCTGCTGTTGACGGTGGACAATGCCCTGCTCTGCGCGAAGCCGGCCAGCGGCGGCAAGCCGCCTGTGCCGGAAACCCTGGCCAGCAATGTGCTGGCGATCACGCCGGTGGGCAAGCACCGGCTCGCCTGTGCCTGGCGTGAAGCCGACAGGCTGCACATCCGGCAGTACGATACCGATCCTGACGATGTCCAGGTCACACTGGGACCGGTCGGCCAGGACGTTGCGGTCCTGCTGAACGGCATCGCCTCGCGACCGGAAGTGTTCGGCGGGGCCGCCGTCTGCGACCGCCGCCCGGGGGAAGCAGAAACGTGGCGGGTCTATCCGCTCCAGTGGCAGTCGGGCGGCCCGCTTCAGTCTCTGGAATGGACCTTGCCCCCCGGCTGGCGGGCGATCGGCATGTTCGACCGGACCATTGGCGATGACAGCGCCCTGCTGCTGATCGACGCCGGAAACGAACGGCTCGCGCGGTGGGACCAGGACGGCCTGACGACGCTGTACACCCTGCCCGCCGCTGCCGTGCGCCTCAGCTACTCACCGATCAGCGGACAGGTTGCGCTGCTGACCGGGCAGCAACAGTTGATCGTCTATTCGCTGGCAGAGCAGGTCCTCAAGCTGTTTATCCATGAAGGGAGCAGCGAAGATGCCAGCCATTGATCCCGGCCTGCTGCCGTGCCAGCCGGTATGGCATGGCAATCCGCCGCTGCACGGGTTGTGGTTCCCGGCCGACTGGTACGACGACGCGCAGCGCGCGGCGCGACTGGTCGCGGCCTGGCAGCCCGGAGCCACCGCCTGGCGCTTTGCCGCCGGCGACGCGCTGCGCTTTGCCCTCCCGCTCCCCGCCGACGCCGCCCAATTGGGCTGGCCGCTGGTGCGGGTCGGGCAGACACTGAGTTCGGCCGGCATCCGCCCCGGCGAAGCGGCCCGGCTGCCCGAGGCCGATCTGTGGATCGTCGATGGCGGCCGCGTGCTGGCCCTGCATTTTGCCGGGGCCGAGCCACTGGAACCGGCCGGCTGGCTGTCGGTCGACGACCATGCCCTGCTCGACACGGATGATTTCCGCGACGAACCCGGCGAAGCCGTGCTCGCCACCCCGGCCGTTCCCGGTGATGTGCGCGAGGTACTCGGCGAGGCGGTCGCCCCGGCGGACGCGGCTCAGCAGCGTTTTGTCCAGGCCATCGGGCAACCGCCGCAAAGCCGGCCTGATACCCGGAACGGCACGACCGGGTCGGCAGCATGGAAATGGCAAGTCGCGCTCGCCATCATGTTGATGGGGTGGCTGCTGATCACCGACAGGCTGCCGCCGCTGTCCAGCCCCGGGTGGCTGATACCCATCACGGTCTGGGCCGTGCATCACTGGATCGCGCGCCGGCTGGCCGGCGGGGCCCGGCCGCTGGCCGCCCGGCTGGTGGACAGCCTGCCCGCCCGCCGGCTCCGCGCCCGCTTGCCGCAGCGCTGGCAGGACTGGGTGGCCCGCATGGTCATGACCACGCCGCTGGCCCGGGCATTCGGCCACCGTCAGGCCGCCTACCTGCGGCGGATGCTGGAAATGTTTGAAAACGGCCGGCTCGACGAGGCACTGCGCCATGCGATCCCGCTCGGCGGTGGCGACGGGTCGGACTCACCGTCACTCAGTACGCCGCATGCGCGAAAGGATCTGCGTCTCGGCGCACCGGGCACATCGGGCCACGCCAGCCTGAATCTGGACCCGCCGCTGCGTCAGTACCTCATGGACCTGTACCGGAGGAGCTTCGGAAAACTGGACCGCGAAGGCCGTATCGACGAGGCGGTCTTCGTGCTCGCCGAGCTGCTGCAGTCCCATGCCGAAGCCCTCGACTATCTGGAAAAACAGCAGCGCTTCACCCAGGCCGCCGCGCTGGCACTGTACTGGGACATGGCGGCCGACACCATCGTCCGTCTGCACTGCCTCGCCGGCGACTGGAAACATGCGGTTGCCGTGGCGCGGCGCGACAACGCCTTCTCCACCGCCATCCTGCAGCTGGAAGACAAATGGCCCGATGCCGCCCGACGCCTGCGCGAGGAATGGGCCACGACCCTGGCGGCCCAGGGCGCATGGCTGGAGGCGGTCGATGCCGCCTGGCCGCTTCCCGATTTCCGGCCGCAGGCGGCACAGTGGCTGCAGAACGTCGAGCAGGCCGGGGGCCAGTTGCAGGCCAGGGCGCTGCTGAGGCGGGCAATCCTGTTGCCGGACACGATGGTGCATTACCACGACTTCCTGCTGGGCCTGCGCGATGATCCGGCACAGTACCCGGCCCGCGCGGCCATCGCCGACAGCGCCCTGACGCTCGGCGCGCGCGGTCCCGGCGTCGCAGCCATCCTGCGTCCCCTCCTGCCCGGGCTGCTGGCCGACCGCATGGCAGGACATGGCAAGCTGGACCGTCGTACCCTGAGCAAGCTGGTGACGCTGGCAGCGGGCCCGGTATTCGCGGCCGACCTGCCCGATCTGCGTTTCCCGCCTCCGGCCGTGCTGCCCCTCAATCAGCAACAGGCACCGCTGGACTGGCAGGCGCCGGCCGCCGGCGCGCGTGCGCTGCAGGATGCCGTGCCGCTGAACGATGACACGTTCCTGCTGGCCCTCGGCGAGGCTGGCGCCATGCTGGTCGACAGGCACGGCACCCCGCTCCACCGCTTCCCGCAACCGGCGGAACGGCTGGTGCCGGCGCACAACGGCCAGGTCGTGCTGGCGCTGGCGCAGCGCGGTACCAGGTGGCGGGTCAGCCGGCTCGACCTGCTCAACCGGACAGCCACGGATCTCGGCAGCGGCGAGTTCGACCATATGGCGGAGCAGTTCGACGGCATCGGCTGGACCGTGGTCAGCGGTTCGCGGCTGCAGGTGCTCGATGTCACCACCTCGCTGCAGTCGGTGCTGTGGCAGGTGGCGGACCTGCCGGGCATGGTCACGGCCTTCTGCGCCGGGACAAGCGTGGAGCAACTGCTGATCCAGACCGGGCCGGACGAAGTACAGTTGTGGTGCTACCACCTGCCGGAACGCCGGCTCAGCTCACGCTGGCCGCAGGAAAAGCACACTGGCGACGGCCTGTTGCTGGAACGTGACGAAGGCTGCGTGATATTTCACACTGAGCAGGACCGGGACGGGCAGATCATTCTGCATCGTGGCGGTCGCGGGGACGACGGCGCCGCCGTCACCCTGCCCGGCCCGGCCGGCCACGGCAGCGGCCTGATGCTGAAAACCGGCGCCGGCTGGTATCTGGCCTGCCGCACCAGCCCGAATGGTGCAGTCGACCTGTTCCATGTCGGCATGCGCGACTGGGCCCTGAAAGCAGCACTGCACTGGCCGGCAGGCAGCGGCCTGCAGGTCCGGGTCGCGGATGACTGGTGGCAGGTCATCGATCAGCACGGCCGCCTGTTCCACGTCGATGTCAGCCTCGGGCGTACCTTGTCGCTGTCCGTGTTCTGACCGGATGCTGCGGGCGGGCTTACTGCTCCGCCCACGCCGCGCCCAGCACCTGCCACGCCGGGCAGCCCGGCAGATTGCTGGCCCGGTAGATCCTGCCGTCAGCCAGCCATCCGGCCACGGTCGCCCCCCGGCGCGACAGGTAGCGGGCGCTGGCCGGTTGCTGGCCGGCCGGTACGGCATACACGGCGGACAGCGGCTGGCTGCCATGATTGGCCCAGACCACGGCCCGGGTGGCGTCGGATGCTGCCGCCCCGTCAGGCAGGGTGGCGCCGACGCCGATGCGGCCATCCTCACTCAGCGCATACAGGCGGACACGGCTGCCGTCGTCCAGCCCGTTCACCCACTCGGTCAGCTCCGGCGAGACCACCACACTGCGCGGCGCACCGGTGCTGTCCTTCAGGCTGACGGTATAGCGGCTGCCGTCGCGCGACAGGGCCTCCATGCCGATTTTGACCTCCGGGTCCGGCACGGCCGCGCGCAGCGGCTCGAGCCAGTCGTTGCGACGCATGTCACGACCGGCCGGCGCGACAAAGCTGAAGTAGCTGCCATCGCCGTCACTGCGGCCCTGGCCGGCCACCAGGCCGCCATCGGCCGACAGCGCTTCGGCGCGGGCGTAGCGCGCACGCGGCCCCAGCAGGGTCAGCGTGCCGTTGCGCAGCACGAAAGCCTGCTGCCAGCCGCCGCTGTCCGCCGCCTGCCCGGCCACCACGCGACCATCGGCCGATACCGCGCTGGCGGCAGCGTACCCCGGTGGCGACGACAGCAGGCGGAGCGAGTAGCCGCGCCCGGTACGCCGGGCGACAAAGGCCCGCGGATACTGGTCATTCGGTGCCAGACTGCCGGCGACCACACTGCCATCGTCGGACACCGCCACCGCCTCGCCCATGCAGGTGCCGGCCGGCAGTTCCAGCGCGACGCGCACGCCATCCACCCAGATGGCAGGCCCGACGCAGGCGGCAGTCTGCCGGTAGCCACCGACCGCCACCCGGCCATCGGCCGACAGGGCCAGCACATGGCCATACTGGCGATCCAGCCAGCGCCAGCCGTCGCCATCGGACCAGGTAAACGCACGGCGACCGTCAGTCACCCGCGCGTAACCGGCCAGCGTGCTGCCGTCGGCCGACATCGCGGTCAGTACCAGCGGCAGCGGCGGCACGGCGGCACGCTCCGGTCTGGCCGGCGCGCAAAACTCGACCGGCGCCTGCGGCGCGGAGGACATGCTGGCGCAGCCGGCCAGCAACCACAGTGGCCAGGAACGGGCCAGAAAGAGACGCAGGGTCATGGCTGGACTTCCGGAGCAAGATCAAAAACGCAATAGCCCCCCGCCTGACCGGCCAGCGTCAGACGGTAGCCATCGGCGGACAGGAACAGCCGTCCGGCTGCCGGATCGCCGGCACAGCGCAGGCGGCGGCTGTCGTCCTGGGTCAGGTCCCGCCACCAGGCGCGCAGGGCACGCTCTCCGGGACGATCACTGGCCCGGAACAGGGCGGCGACCTGGCGACCGTCGCTGGAGAAAGTCACGCTGTCGGCCAGCAGTCCGGCCGGCAGTGGCAGTTTCTGCATCGGCGTCAGCAGCAAACTGTTCCGCCGGCCCTGCAGCAGCAGGGCGTGGCCATTGGCTGCCATCGTGCCGCCCGACACCCGGTCCACCTGGCCGGCGGCCAGCGCATCAGCCTCGAATGTCTGACTTTCATGCCCGAGCCGCACCGTCAGCCGGCCCGGTTCGCGGGTGCGCCACAACACCGCCCCCTGCAGGCGGGCATACGCCAGCGCCCGGCCTTCCGCCGCCAGCTGCGTCGGCGACTCGCCGATCCGCCAGAGACTGACCCCCGGGTCGCCGGGCAGCAGCGCGGCATCGGGGTCAAGCACGGCCGACAGCGCTTTGCGGCGCAGACTGTCGCGATCCTCCCGATCGCTGCTGGCCAGCAGCTCGGCACCATCGGCGGACACCGCCAGCGGCAGCAGCAGGGGGTCGGGCAACAGGCGCACGCCACGCCGCTCCCGCCACAGAAAGCCCCTCGCGACGGACTGCCGGTCAAGCAGCCAGCCGACGACGGTCCGGCCATCGGCGCTGATATCGGTCACCGACGAGTAACGCGCCATGGCGGTCGGCAGCATGCGTTCGGGCGCTTGCCCGCGGCGGATCAGCCACGCGTCCAGCGCGCCTTCCCGGCCGGCACCAACGGCCAGCGTGCCACCATCGGCCGACAGGCGGGCACTGCCGGCAAGCAGGTAGTCAAAGCCGTCCAGCGGGGTGACGCGCCGCTCCTGTTCCCAGGCCAGCGCCGGCACCCGGACCAGCGGTTCCCGCCCCGCCCGGTGATACGGCGCCAGGGCCCGCGTCAGCGCCGGCACACTCACCGCAGCCCGGTCTCCGGCACGATGGACCAGCCTGACGCGACCATCGGCCGACTGTGCGAGCAGCACCTGCCCGTCGACGACAAGCTGTGGTGCCACGGAGGTGGCCAGCACGGCCGGCGCCAGCAGCGCCAGGGCCATGCCCGTCAGCCAGCGCCTCACGGCGCGATGCGGCGCAGGCAGATGACGCTGCGTTTGGTGCCGGACTGACCGGTGGCCAGCACCTTGCCGTCGCCGGACAGCACCAGCGTTCCGCTGCCCATGCTGTCGCCCGGGCAGTGGTAGGCCGTGTCGCGGCCGGTCGCTTCGGACCAGACCATGGCCGGGTAGCGCTGCGGCCTCGTTTCAGTGGCGCCGATGCCGGCCAGGGTACGCCCGTCCGCGCTGACACTGACCGGCGAGATGGCCGCCTGGACCTTGCCCAGCGGCACCCGTTTGCCGTCGCGGAAGAAGTAGGTACCGGACGACATGGCTTCATAGTCATCACCGCGCAGCCAGACCCGGCTGCCGTCGTCGGAGACCGACAACAGCCTCAGATAGCTGTTCCGCACATTCAGTTTCCCGCCCAGGTCCGTCCTGCCGCCGGCGTCGATCTGCCACAGCCGGGGCGGCCAGCTACCGGTCTGGTACGCGAACAGCGTATCGCCCCGGGCCGACATCCCGGCCGGCACACCGCCGGCCTCGATCACGCCCAGCCCCTTGCCCGGCTGCCAGCTGACCGCATCGGTCTGCAGGAAGGTGAAACGGTCGGCATCGGTCATCCCGCTTGCTGCCCGGATACGGCGGGCAAAGTCGTCGAAGTCCGGCTTTTCGCCACCGGGCTGCCGCTCCAGCATCGGCGGGTCGGCCTGTTCGACGAAGCCGGTCTGCTCATCCCACAGGAATCCCTGCCAGCGCGACGTCCCCTTGATTTCGACATGACCGGCCAGACGCTGGCCATCGGCGCTGACACCGACGATGTCCCAGTCCCCGGCGCCCTCGGTATTGTCGAACGGCATCTGCTGCTCGAACAGTTCCCGGGCACCGCGCTGCAGCAGTTGCCGGAAGTTGCCCCGGAAACGGGTGCCGAACACGCGCTGGCCGTCGGCACTGAGGGCAAACGGCAGGTTCATGTCGTCCGGCAGCAGCGAAAATCCACCGTCCTCGGTCCACAGAAAGGTGCGCGGCACCGACTGCCGGTCCGGCAGCAGCCAGCCCAGCACGGTGCGACCATCGCGGCTGATATCGGCCACGCCGGAGCGCCATGCCCGGCCTTCCGGCACCAGCCGCTGCAGGGCGCTCCCCGCCTGCCAGCGCCAGGCATCCAGGCTGCCATTGGCACCGGCACCAAAGGCGACAAATTTGCCATCCGCCGACATCCGTGTCGTCGTCGCCGTGAAATACGCACCGTCCGGCAGCGGCACCGGTGTTTCGCCTGCTGCGCCATCCAGCGCCAGCCCCTGTGCCGGTTGCAGATTCCAGAGATCGGTTTCCGACAGGCGCAGCCGCAGTTCGTTGAGCACGACGCCATCGGCCTCTTCCAGCCCGGCGCCGCTCTTGCGGACCAGCAGGACACTGCCATCGGCGGACACTCGCTCCAGCAGCCGGTTTTCGATCAGTTGCACGGCACCGACCGTTTTTTTGACTTCTGCGGCATGGGCGGCGGGCAGGGCCGCAAACAGTGCGGCAGCGAGGAGTGTCTGTCTCAGCATGCGAGGTCCGGATTTGGCTTGGAAAAACAAATGGTAACCGTGGATAAAATGAATGGGCAAGCCAAAGGGATAATGCTATGCGCAAAGCTTTTATATACGAATATTTAATTCAAAAAACATAAAAACCCCCGCAGGAATCCATTTGTGCCTGCGGGGGCAGTCCTGGCAGAAACCGGACGGATCACTGACGCTGGTAGACCAGCCCGCCGCCGCCCTCTTCCATGACCAGTTTGTCGCCCTTGACCGTCAGCGTCAGGCGCTGGAACGGCTGCTCGCGCACATAGTCGATATCGTCCACGGCAAAGGCGCTCAGGCGCTGCCCGGCACGATCCGGGGCAAGGTCGAACCACTGCAGCGGCGCCTTGCTGCCCTCGCGGCGCAGGCCGGCGCGGGCCCAGGTTTCACTGGCCGGCATTTCCACCATGGCATCGCCGGCGCGGTCGCTGACGGCGGTCGCCGTCTTGCCGGATGCACTCTCGAACGTCACTTCCACCCCGCGCATCGGCCCGACGCCCGGCATGCCGACGATGGCGACCCAGTAGCCGTCCTCTGCCGGTTTGCGTACCCGCATTTCCTCATCGCGGAACGGCCGGAACACCGGGTCCTTGTCGGTGCTGGCGGTCTGCAGAACCACCTTGCCCGCATTCACCCGCCAGCTGCCTTTTGCGTACTGGTCCATCGCGCCATAGCTGATGGCCCACTCGAAACGACCATCGGCCTTCAACAGCAGTTCCGATCCCATCTCGCGCACACCCTGCAGGTAGTAATGCCCTGCCAGCGCCTTGTCCGCCTTGCCCGGCCCGGCGGCCTGGGCCTGCAACAGCCAGCCGCTACAGAGCAGTGCAGCCATCAGTGCCATTTTCTTCATGATGCCATTTTCCTGATCCGGTCAATTTCCCCGCATGGTACGTCCTCCCCGAACGACAGAGCCAGATCTGCAGCCGGAATGTCACGGTGACCGCCCGTGCCCACCCCGAGGCATGGGGCGATGGCACCGGGCGGTCCCGTCTCCGGCATCAGGCGCTGGTGCTGATCTTGATCAGCAGGCTGCCGCGGTTGTCCTTCAGACCCATGCCATAGCGGCCATCGAGGTCATCGTTGATGCACAGTTCAAGCAGGCCGGCAGCGCCCTGCGGAGCACTGGCCGCGTTGCCGACCAGGAACACCCGGCCGCCGATGCGACCGACCAGCGCACCCTCGGGCGCACCGGGCAGTGTGTAGCCGGGCTTGGCGATCAGTCGCGGATCGCCGGTGCCGGTGCAATTGCCGGTTCCCGGGCTGGCATACCAGTTGCCGCTGACATAGTTGATCGAGGTCGTCTGCGTTCCGGTGACCTGCACGCCGGTGCTCTGCCATGGCTGGGTCGCCAGCACGGTCACCTGCACCGGATAGAGGATATTCGCGGCCAGCAGGGTCTCGTCGGGCGAGAAGCCGGCGCCGGTCAGGGCGTGGCTCAGTTCCGGCCGGCCGGTCTGCGGATAGACATTCGGATTCAGCAGGATGCCGCCGAGATCCAGCGCGCTCAGCCCGGAGTAATTGACCTTCAGCGCCACGGCGATGTCATCGACCGGATAGCCGAGGTTGTGCAGGATGATGGCGGCGGCCAGGGCGGTCAGTTCCTCGCCATAGACCTCGCGCAGGGCCAGGGTCAGTACCTCCGCGCCAATCGTGCGCGGATTGATCACCCCGGCAGCATGGCCGGCGCAGGCCAGTTCGAGGTTGAGCACGGCCTGCTGTGGTGTGGCGCCCTGCTGCTTCTGGGTCTGCAGGGCGGCGATCAGCGACGGGTCAAGGGGATTTGCCATGATGATTCCTTGGTGGGAGGGAAAAGAGTCGGGGACGGGTCAGGCCTTGCCATAGGCACTCACCAGTGCGGCGAGCAGTGCCGGTGCGGACAGCGACGGAAAGGCGGCTTTCAGCCCCTGCCCGGTTGCATCCGGCGGATAACCGGCCTGCTGCATGGCGATGGCCATGGCCGTGCTGCCGGTGCCCGGGAACGCCGCAATCAGCCGCCGCCCGCAGGCTGCGCCATCCAGGTGCCCGCTGAATGCCTCGGCAGCCAACTGATTCAGCGTCGGCACCGGTGGTGCGCCATAGGCGGCGATCAGCGCTGCAGTCAACGCCGTGGCGGAAATGTCCGGCCAGGCGGCTTTCAGCCCGGCGGCGGTATCGGCCGACACATAGCCGGCCTGCTGCATGGCGATGGCCATGGCCGTGCTGTCGGCATCCGGATAAGCCGCAATCAGCCGCCGTCCGCAGGCTGCGCCATCCAGGTGTTCACTGAAGGACTGGGCGGCCAGTTGCGTCAGCGTTGCCTGTACCGTCACCAGTACGGCTGCACTCCAGATCCCCGGCACTTGCCGGCTGGCAGCGCTGTCCGGCAGGCAGGCAACGAACAGCGTATAGGTGCCGAAGCTGACCGGTGGCGGCAGCTGCAACTCGGCCTGCGATGTGCCGCTGGCGTCGACCTGCTGGCAAACCGGTTTGCCGACAGGGTCGAGCAGGGTCAGCAGATAGCGCTGCACGCCGGCCACGGCCGTCCAGCGCGCGGTGACCGTCGTCCCGCTGCTGCTGGCCCGGACTTGCCCGGGGGTGCCGAGCCGGGTCCAGATCTGGACCGGGCTGTCATCACCGGGGATGGCGGCAGAACCGGCACTGGCGCCCAGCGAGAACGCATAGTCGCCGGCCGGCTGATCGGCATCGAAGCGCCACGGCAGGGCCAGCGCCGGTGCCTTGACCGGTTCCGGCGGCAGGCGCTCGCCGTTGCGGGACAGGCGGAGCAGATAGTCGGTGGCACCGGCCACGTCATCCCACTGCAGCAGCAGCGTGACGTTCGGTCCGATCGTGCCACCGGTCGGTGTGGCCAGACCGGCGCGCAGCAACGGGGTCTGCAGCTTCGGCACTGACACCAGGCTGGCATCGCTGGTGAAGTCACCGAGGCAGGCCATGACTGCCATGCTGTAGTTGCCGGCCACCGCCTCTGCCCCGACCGGGAACGAGGCCGAAGTCTGCATGAAGCTCAGCGACACATCGCCCAGCACCTTGCCAGCCGGGTCCCGCCACTGCACCCGGTAGCCACTGGCATTCGGCGCACTGCTCCAGCTCGCCTGCACGACGCCATTGAGGTAACTGGCGCTCAGTCCTGCCGGCGGCTTCGGGTTCTGGCCCGGTATCGGCGGCGGCTGCGGGTCCTTGTTGTGAACCAGATAGCCGTCGGCGTAATAACTGTGATTGCCGTCGAGCACAAAGTTGTACAGCTGCAGCCGGGCGTCGGCCCGGGTCGCCGTCAGCGTCTGCAGTTCGATGACGCTGCCGTCCTGCCGGCACAGCAGATCGCCTGCCTGCAGCAGCCCCACGGCCAGACCCGGGATTTCTCGCCGGGTAGCCAGCGGATCGAGCGCGCACCAGCCGGCACGGGTCATGAACGGATGCTCGGCGGTGACGAAATGGCGTCCCCGGTTCAGCGCATACAGATGGCGCGAGCCAAGCCGTGGCGAGTCGAGACCCAGCACCCGGTTGTGCGCACCGTCGGCGCCAAGCAGCACATCGCCCGGGCAGACCGATTCGATCGGGCACCGGGCACCATCGGCCAGCGTCACCAGGGTGCCGGCGATAAAGCACGACTTGCTGGTGCTGTGGGATACCGCGCCGCCAACGGCAGCGATCGACAGCGCCGAGATCACGCCTCCCGCCGCTGCCAGCGCGGTGGCGCCGGCCTCGGTGGCCGCGCTGACTGCCCCGTCGGCCAGGCCCTTGCACACCAGACTCAGTGCATACTGCGCAGCCTGCTTGCCGGCCATCAGCGCCAGGAAGGTGGCCACCGCTTCGCTGTTGTTCATCAGCCCGGTGACGAATGACTCGGCGGCACCGGCCAGTGCATCGGCGATGGCCGCCGGCAGTGCCTGCATCGACAGCGAGTCCGGCAGCGGAAAGGCCACGGCTTCGGGAAATTCAAGGTGGGCAAATTCGACCTCGGCGGCGGTCAGCCGATACGTGCCGTTCAGCACCAGATACAGCCCGTCGCTGCGGGTCGAGAATGACGGCGAGATCCTGAAGGTTGACGCCAGCAGTTCCTTGTTGACGAAATCGGCCAGCGCCCCGCAGGCGGAACGGTTGCGGTTGGCGATTTGCTTCATTTCTTCGATAAAGTCGATCGCATCGCTGACAAAGTCGAACGCCGGCCAGTTGTCGACCTTGAAGCCATCCTTCCTGCTGTAGGAAAAGCCCAGTGTCGGCGGTGTGGTGAACATCGGCGGAAAGGTCTGTGCGGACGACAGCGTGCCATCGATCTTCAGCTCACTGCCCTGGCTCTTGCGCCCCCTGACCTTGACGTCGATGCCGAAATCTTCCTGGAAGAACAGCAGGCTGCAGCCAAAACCCATTGTGCTGCCGTCGACGGTATCGAACGAGAACACCGGCCCGCCGCCTTGCTTGCCACCGGTTATCTGCAGGATGTAGATCCGGATCGGATCGGCCAGCTGTATCGTCGCACTGACGCCCTTGCTGGCGATCCGCACGTCGCCGATGATCCGCAGCGTGGACAGCAGGGTGATGTCGAACACCGAATGGATATGGAAGCCGGGCAGATAGGTGATCTTCTGCGTCGGCACGGCCACCGGCAGCTGCCCCGCGACCGGGCAGTTGAAGCCGCTGACGTCGAGCGGCGTCGGACCGCTATTCTCGTCCTGGTAATACAGACAACTGCCATCAAGAAAGGTGATGTCGATCAGATCGTCCGGCCAGTGAAAGTGCGGGATCGAGGCATGAAACAGGTCGCGAATGGACAGGTCCTGGTCGACCGAGACGGCCGCCAGCAACGGCGTGGTGTCCTGCAGATAGATCTGCCCGCTCAGATTCAGGTTGGCATAGTCGATGCTGCCCTGGACCCGGTACAACCCGGTCGCCTTCACCGGCGGCCTGGCCTTGCTGTCGGAGAAGGTATAGAACACGCCGAAAATCAGCTTGCGGAATGTGACCCCGACCATGGCGCCATAGAACAGCTTTTCGATCTCGTGGCCGGGATCGCTCGCGCTCAGGCAGGCCTTCAGTGTCCTGGCGTTGGAAACCACCATGCCGTCGAAGCCATAGACCTGCCCAAACAGCGCCAGTTCCAGCTTGCCGCTGATCGCATATTCGGCGTCGGTGGCGAAACGGTACTGCAGTTTCAGCTGCCGGAACGCAAACAGGCCCAGCAGCCTGATATCGGGCAGGATCGCGGTATAGATCGTCTGCCGCAGCGCGTCGCCGGCGCTCAGGGTATGGCTCAGGGTGCCGGACAGCGAAATGTCGGCCTGCGGCGTGTCACCTTCCCGGTAGCCGACCTCGATCAGGCTGTTGAACAGGTCATTGCCCTTGAGCCGGATCGTCAGCCAGAAGCTGCTGGTATCGACCACCGGGCCGGACACGGCAGCCACGCTGGCCGGCAGCATGCTCTGCGGAAAGACGTCCAGCAGGGTCTTGTCACCCGGCGTTGTGCCACGGTGAGAAAAGGTGAAGAAGCCGGCATCCTGCACATACAGCGCGTTCTCCGGCAAGCCGGTGCCAAACGCCTGATTCAGCAGTTTGAAGACGTCCAGATTGTCGCCATCGACCCGGTCCCGGGTGGCCGGCATGTCGATGTAAATCAGGTAATACTCACCCGCCAGGTCCAGCCGGCACTGCATCGTGCTGTTCAGCTTGCCATCGAACAGGGTGCACCCGTCGAATCTGGCCGCGATCTGGAATTTCATCTGCGAAATGGCATCGGATAGGGAGGGCAGTCACGGTAAATGGCAGGCAGCCGGCACGAATCCGCCCCGGCGGCCCCCGTCGCAGCGGAGGCCACCGCCGACGCTCGTCCGGCAAGACGCCCGGGCGGTCCGGTCCGGGCGCCGGACCGGCAGCGGACGCTCAGGGTGTGGTCTTGAAAGTCTGGCTCTTCGGATCGTACGTGCCTTCCGACACCACCACGTTCAGTTGCTGCACCACATCGCCGGCCACCTCGGTCAGCAGCGACTTCGGCGGCGCCACCGCCACATAGATTTCCGCCGAACTGCCGACGGCCACCGCCAGCAGGTTGTCCAGCACCGTGCCATCCGGTTTCAGCGAATCGACATTGAACAGGAAGGGTGCGGTGGCAGTCGGCGTGCTGGACGGCAGTTTCAGGTCCACCGCATAGCTGTCCGTCCCGAGTTGGAATTTCACGTTCACATTCGCCTGAATACTCATCACTGCTCTCCGGGGGGCAAGGGTTGACCGGTCGCAGGATAACAACCTGTGCACGGCATGAAACACGATGAAAAGATCAATTGTCATATATTCATAGCAGCCACCATTCACTTAGCAATCTTTTGTTTGCTTTTTTTATTCCACCGGCAACGGGAGAACCGCCAGCCCCCCGCCACCCTGCTACGATACGGGCCGTTCCCATCCCCGCCCCTTGCCATGACCACCGCACGCCAGCAGGCCGAAACGCTGTTCCACACCGGCAACCAGCAGATGGAGACAGGCGACGATGCCGGGGCCGAGCGCAGCTTTCTGCTGGCGCTGGCGCAGGACCCCGGGCTGGCCGAGGCGCATGCGAACCTGGCCTATCTGCACGAGCGGGCCGGCGATGCGGCAGCAGCCGAAGCCCGCTACCGGCGCGCCCTCGCCCTCAGCCCCGACTGCCTGCAGATCGCGCTGAACCTGGGCAGCCTGCTGCTGGACGGCAAGCGCTTTGCCGAGGCGGAAGCCATCGGCCGGCAGGCGCTGCAGATCGCACCGGGCGAACCGGCGGCGTGGTCGAATCTGGGCGTGCTGCTGGCCTGCATGAAGCGGGAAGACGAGGCCGAGCAGTGCTATCGCATCGCACTGGCGCTGGATGACGGCTATGACAAGGCGCGCTTCAACCTCAGCTACATCCTGCTGCGCCAGGGCCGCTTCGACGAGGGCTGGCGCTGTCTGGAGGCACGCAACTGGTACGAGTACCTGAACCGGCATTTCACCTTCCCGCGCTGGCGCGGCGAAGCACTGACCGGCAAGTCACTGGTCATCACCATCGAGGCCGGCCACGGCGACATGATCCAGCTCTGCCGCTACGCAGCGGTGCTGAAATCCCGGGGCGCCAGCCGCATCGCCATCATCTGCCACCCCGGCCTGACCACTCTGTTCCGCAGCCTGCAGGACGTCGACGCGGTGTTTTCCATCACCGGCGAGCTGCCGAGCAACGGCTGGGACTACTGGTCGCCGCCGCTCAGCCTGCCGCGGCATTGCCGGACCGACCTGGACAGCATCCCGGCCCGCATTCCGTATCTGGCTGCCGATCCGGCCCGCATCGAAGTCTGGTCACGGCGGCTGTCGACCACCGCACGCCGCGTCGGTCTGGTGTGGAAAGGCAGCCCGGGCTTCGAGAACGACGCCGACCGCTCGCTGCCGTCCGTCGCCCTGCTGGCGCCGCTGGCCTCTGTGCCCGGCATCCAGTTTGTCAGCCTGCAGAAAGGCCGTGGCGAAGACGAGATCGCCGGCGCCCCGCTGCCGCTGCTGCCGCTTGGCGGCGAGCTGCAGGACTTTGCCGAAACCGCAGCCGTGGTGTCGGCGCTGGACCTGGTGATCAGCGTCGACACCGCCGTCGCCCACCTGGCCGGCGCGCTGGGCAAACCGTGCTGGCTGCTGTTGCCGGACTACCGCACCGACTGGCGCTGGCTGACCGAACGCACGGACACGCCGTGGTACCCGACCCTGCGCCTGTTCCGCCAGCCGCCAAGGGGCGGCTGGGAACCGGTGATGGCAAGGGTCGAGCAGGCGCTGCGGGAGTGGGTGGCGGGTTGAGCGCTGAATGGAAAAAGAGCGCCGAAGCGCTCTTTCCTGTTCTGCAAGTCCATCCGGCTAGCGGATTACCACTTGTCCTTGTCGCCGGCAAACACGTTTTCGGCCTTGTGCGGCTTCTTCGCGACGGCTTTCTTCTCCGTGCCGTTACCGGTCCCGGCGGCAGCGGCTGCCTTCGGTTCCGGTGCCAGATCACGCAGTTGCAGCCCGCCGGGCGGGATCTGTTCCAGCGGCATGCGCACGTTTTCCAGATGGCCCTGCGACATGGTCGGTGTGACCTTGTCGATCACCACTTCGCAGCAGTCATACTCGGTCCGGCCCAGCGATTGCCCGGTCTGCGGGTCCTTGATCTCCTGACCCAGCGAGACCAGCGCATAGCGGGCGCCTTCGCGCACCGACTGGCCGCCCTGGCTGAGGATTACCCGGTTGCCTTCGCGCGAAGCGACGGTAATCGGGAAGGTCCGCACCAGGATGGCGCTGACCACCCGTTCGACCATCTGGCTTTCCATGCTCTGGCGAACCGGATCGGCGCCGCTGGCATTCAGCCGGCCGACATCGCCCTTCAGCATGCTGGACAGCTGCACCTGACGGCTGGCGACGTTGATCACCCGCTGCGACAGGGCCCAGTTGCCCGAGTCCTTGCCATAGGAGAACGCGTTCAGCTGACCGGTCCAGACCAGATCGGCGCTGATGGCCTGGCTCATCTTCGAGCGCTCCGCCGACGGCGTCTGCCCGGAACCGATCATTTCCAGTTCCTGCTGCACGTCGTCGGTCAGATCGCGTTCGAGCACGGTAAAGCGACCGGTATTGGTCAGCGCGTTGAGGATCTGCTGACGGACTTCACTCGCGACCCTGGCCGACGGCACCGGCTGGCCGGCCACCTGGAACGACGCGCTGTCGACATGCACCGGGCCGACCACGATGCGCAGGCGGTTGCTGCTGGCCGGCGCGGTGAACTTGGCGATGGTCGCCTCGATCTGCGCGCTGTAGCTCTTGCCCATCAGGCCGGGCTCTTCGAGCTTGACCAGCTTGAAGCCGGTCACCACGCCGCCGGACTGCTGGCTGACGTACTCGGCGAACGCGTGCGCGCTGAGCTGCTCGGCATCCTTGCCGCTGGCCACGCTGAGCACGGCCTTGACCTGCTCCGAGCTCATGTCCATCGACACGCCGTTGACCTGGCGGATCGCCAGTTTCAGCGCTTCCTCGACCGCTTCGGCCGGGCTTGCGCCCAGGCCGGTGGCGGTGGTGGTCACACTGCCCACCTTGCCGGCATCCGGCATCGGCTGCGCCGCGCTGCCCTGGGCAGACGGGGAGGCGGTCGCCTTGTCGGCGGCCTCCTCTTTCGGCGAGCAGGCCAGCAGACCCAGCATCAGGCTGCTGGCACCGATCACGCGTAGCAATTTCATTCAGCCTCCCCTGTCAGTCGCAGTGATTACAGTGCCTTGGTGGCATCCTTGGGCACCGGGATGTCATTGCTCTTGGCGAAGCTGATAGCCTGGTTCAGGGTGTTGTACAGATTCTTGCTGTTGCCCGGGAAGCTGGTGATGATGTACGAACCCGAGCTGAGCTTCGGCAGGTCCATCGGCGATGCGCTGCTCAGTGCCGACTTGAAGCCGTCGAACTGCTTGGCCATGCCGGCATACTTCAGCAGGCCCAGACCCAGCGAGCCCATGCCTTCGGCGTAGGTCTTCTTGGCCTGCGCGTCCAGGGTCACGCCCTGTGCCTGCTGGCCTTCGCTGATTGCCTTGGCAACCTTGCTCTGCACCGAGTCGGCCTTGGCCAGGTTGTCCTTGGTCGCGCCCGAGGTCAGCGCATCGGCTTCGGCCTTGGCCAGGGCGGCGGCATCCTTCGCACCGAGTGCCAGGGCCATCTTCGACTGGGCCATCAGCACTTCCTTGTTGGCGGCAACGTACAGCTCGACCAGCTTGGTCTGCTGGCCGATCAGGTCGCCACCGCTGCTGCTGCTGCTGCCGCCGAGGCTGGCAGCGCCCTTGACGGCGTCGAACATGCCGGCGTGGCTGAGCGGGGCCAGGGCGGCAGCGGCCACGGCGAGGACGATAAGGGATTTGCGCATGATCGAATCACTCCTGAGTAAGGTCGGGTAAAACTATTTGATGAATTCGGTGTTTCAGCGGAGACCGGCGTTGGTCATCTGGCTCAGCAGCTCGCGCGCCACGGTATCGGCGGCTTTTTTCAGCGCGTTGACCTGGGCTTCTTCCTCGGTCGGGCCGAGGCCGGCGACCTGGATCGGGCCGACTTCGGCGCGGGTTTCCGGGATGGTGTCGCTGGCGTCCAGCAGCTTGCCGGTGGCAGCGACCGACACCCGGTACATGCCGGTGGCCGGATCGGTGTCGGGCAGGCGCACGTCCAGCGTGCCGTAGGCGATGTACGGCACCTGGGCGTTCTGCAGGCCGGCGGCCACGTCACGTTCGGTCTGCGGTTGCAGGTCGTTGCCGGACTTGAAGTCGGTTTCGACTGCCTTGATCTTCAGCTTGCCCTTGCTGTACGGCTCCAGGTAGGCAGCGTCGACCACCTTGTAGCCGGCACCGGCGAACACGCCGTTGAACACGCTTTTCAGATAGTTGCTCGGGAAGATCGCGTAGGTCTTTCTGGTTGCCTTGCGCGTGGTGCTGCCGCCGGTTTCCACCGAGGCCCGGTACTGGGCCGAATTGCGGGTGGCGCGACCCTGTTCCTTGATCTCGGCGGTCGCGTATTCACGGTTGGCGAAGCTCTGCGCGGTATCGGTCTGACGCGACACGAAGATGAAGGTCAGCTTGGACTTCTGCCCGCCGCCGTTCTGCGCCACGGCCGAGCCGGCCTTCACTGCATTGTTCAGTTGCGACACATTCAGCGTGGCGCGCACGGTCACGGTGTACTGGCCCATGTCCGGACGGTCTTCCTCGCTGAGGATGGCGGTTTCCAACACATAGCGTTCCGGATCGGCCTGCACCTTGTCGCGGATGGCGTCCAGGTTCTGCGACTGGGCGTCGCCGGCTTCGGCGTAGTACTTCTCCACCGCCCGCAGCTGGGCCTGCAGCACTGCGCGGGCCTTGACCTCGGGGGTGACCTTGCGGCCGAACAGCGAGCTTTCGTATTTGACAGTGGCCTGGCCCTTGGCCGTCGCCGTGGCCGCCATGGCCTGGATTCCGGTCAGCAACATCAGGCTGACGAGAAGGAAACGAATCATTTGCATGATTTCAGAAGCTCCTGGGTCGAAGTGATCTGTTTATTGATGCCCGAGGTGTCGGTCGCCGAGCTCAGCCAGTCGGTCCTGTTGCCGGCCAGGTTGTCGGAAAGCTTGGCGAACAGCCCCTTGATGGCATCGTGGTAGGCGGGGAAGTCGTCGACGCTGCTCTGTGTCACCGGCACCAGCTTGACTTCACCGTTCTTGAAATCGGCGTTCAGGTAATGCTTGCCGGATACCGGCTCCTGGATGTCGACATGGGCGTAGGCGCCATAGATGTAGCTGGCGCCGGCAGCGGATTCGCCGCTCTTGATCTTGCGGAAGCGCGGCACGTCCAGCGCGATGGTGTAATCGGCCTCGGGCAGCTTGAGCATGAACACCTCGCCGTCGGAGATGCGCATCGACATCACGTTGCCGATTGCATAACCCTTCGAGTACGGCAGCAGTGGCACGCCGGTCTTGCTCGACAGGTTTTCCGCAAACAGATCGGCCAGCCAGGTCTCGGCGGCGCCAGGGTTGCGGGTCAGCATCTCGGGCAGCACGGCGCGCGCCTCGTCCGACAGCTTGACCTGGCCAACCTGCAGATAGCGCGGCACATGCTCGGGAATGGTGGCCGCGCCGACAATGTCGACAAAGCGGTTCAGGATGCCCGGCTTGCCCTGGTCGCCGTAGTACAGCGTGCTGAAGCGCGCCTGCATTTCGGCATTGCCCGGCATGTGGTCGATCACGTCGAGGTGGGTGAAACTGAACGGATAGGCGCGCAGCACCGACATGGTCTTGAAGTCGAAGAACATCGCCTGGGCGCGAACCTGGGTCAGCAGTTTCGCCACTGAGCCGAAGCGTTCCGCCGATACCGTTTCCCCGGTGATCAGCAGTGCGACGACGATGGCCTGATCCTGGCCTTTCAGCGAGGTCAGGCCGGTCTGGTTCAGTTCAAAGTGCGCCGGCTTGCTGCTGGCCAGCGCCGACGACAATTGCGCGTTCAGCGTCAGGCCGGCAGCCGTCCGGGATTTCTCCAGCTTCAGGCTGTGCGGAAAGCGCTGCGGAATGGATTTGCTGTCGCCGGAATAGGCAATGCCGGCAAAGGTGACAGTAGCGGCGGAGGCTGTGGTGGCCAGACAGAGCAGGACCACGACCGAGCAACTCGACAGGATTTTCTTGATCACGGAATGGGAACCCAGGTGGCGATACCGGACACGCAGTCCGGAACCCCGGGCTGTTGCCGGTCGACGTCAGTGACATCAGATCAGCAACAATGACAATATGCTGAAACGGCTATTGTTAATTTTCCAGCGCGATAATGTACATGAATGTCATGATTTTCGCCCGGATTTTTATCGCAATTGAATGATGTCCAGCATGGCCCCCGCCTGCGCAGCCTCTGCGACGCGGGCGGGGGGTGCAGCCCGGATTCACTGGCTGATGCTGAGGGTCGACACGCCGACGCCATTGCCCTTGCCGATGCGGATCTGCACCGGAATGCGTTCCTTCATCGCCTCGACATGGCTGATGACGCCGATCATCTTGCCGCTCGCATTCAGGCTGTCGAGCGCATCCAGCGCGATCTCCAGCGTCTCGCCATCCAGCGTGCCGAAGCCCTCGTCGAGGAACAGCGAATCGATCGAGGTCTTGTGGCTGACCAGATCGGACAGCGCCAGCGCCAGCGCCAGGCTGACCAGAAAACTCTCGCCACCGGACAGCGTGCGCGTATCGCGGGCCACATCGCCCTGCCAGGTATCGACTATCTCCAGCTCCAGCTCGCCACCGTGCCGGCGCCGCAGCTGGTAGCGACCGTGCAGCCGCAACAGTTGCCGGTTGGCCAGATGAACCAGATGATCCAGCGTCAGCCCCTGGGCAAACTTGCGGTACTTGTCGCCGCGGGCCGAGCCGATCAGGCCATCCAGTCGCTGCCACAGGTCGACGTCGTCGGCCTGGGCGTCGATCTGCGCCAGCAGCGCCTGCTGACTGGCCCGGCGTTCGTCGTCTGCCGCCAGCAGTGCGCGAATCTCCCCCTGCCGCTGCGCGACGGCGCGGCGCTGTTCGGCCAGCGTGGCCAGTTGCTGTTCCAGCGCCTCGCGGGTCAGTGCCGTAGGCGGCGCGGCGTTCAGCGCATCGAGCGCCTGCTGTGCGGCCTGCAGCAGGGTGTCGGCTTCCAGCCGCTCCTGCTCCAGCCGCGACTTGATGTCCTGCAGGCGCTGGCGCTGGTCATCGTCCAGCAGCGCCGCGCGGAAGGCGGCGGCATCGTCGAACGGGCTGGCCGCCAGCGCCAGTCGCCAGCCGGTATCGGCGCCGGCGACCTGCCGCTGGTGGGCAATCAGGTCGGCGTCCAGTTGCTGCTGCCGGCCATGCAATTGCGCCAGCGTCTGCTGTGCGTCGTCGATACCGGCCACGCAGCGGGCCAGATCGGCAGCCGGATCGGCCACCTCAGGCAGCGGGACGGCCTCCCCCATGCCGAGGGCGTGCCAGCGCTGCTGCCAGTCCTGCGCCTGCCGGGCAGCGGCCTCCGCCAGCGGCTGTTGCCGCAACAGCGCGTCTTTCAGCACCTGCAGGCGTTCCTGCCCCTGCTGCCACTGCGCCCATTCGGCCTCGCGACCGGCCAGCCATGCCGCACTGTCGGCCGGTAGCGCGTGGCCGAAGCCGGCCAGCGTTTCCGCCAGTGCAGCCTGCTGGGCCTCCGCTTCCTGACGGCACCCGGCCAGTTGTTGCCGCAATTCGTCATCCTGCTTGTCACCGGCGGCCAGCGCCTGCTGCGACAGTGCCAACTGCTGCTGCAAGCCGGCCAGTGCCTGCGCCTGGCGATGACAGTCCTGGCGGGCGGCGGTCAGGGCAGCTTCGGCACGGTCGAGTTCGCTGACAGCGGCGGCAGCGGCAGTCAGCGCGTCCTGCTGCCGCTGGCTGCGGGCCTGCAGCGCGGCCGCATCCAGCCAGTCGTCGTCGCCCAGTTCCCATGCCGCGGCAGCGGCCTGCCAGCCGGCGGCCAGCGCATCGGCATCACGCACGGCCTGTGCCTGCTGGATCTCCAGCTGTTCCAGCTGTGTCGCCAGCCGGCTGATGCGTCCGGTCAGCGCCTGCCCGCGTTCGCGCAGCGCTTCCAGTTCGGTGCGCTTCTGCGCCAGAGTCAGCCGGGTCTGCGACGGATCGATGGCGTGATAGGCGGCAATGGACGGGTGTTCATGCGCCCCGCACAGCGGGCAGGCGTCCCCGGGACGCAGGCCGGTACGCAGCACTTCCAGACTCTGGATGCGCTGCTCCTGCTCCAGCAGCGCTTCCTTGTCCGTGATCTGCTCCTGCACATTCTTGTACGCCAGCCGCAGCGCGCGGCGTTCGTCGTCGAGCTGCCGGTGTTCCTGCTGCAGTTGCGTCTGCTGCTCCTGCCATTGCCGTTGCTGCGCGGCCAGCTTGCGCCGCTGTGCCGCAGTGGCTGTCAGCTGTTCGAGCGCATGCACACCCTGCTGCTGCCGCTGCCAGTCGGCACGCAGCATGGCGGCATCCTTGCCGGCCAGTACGGCAAGGCGATGCGCCCCGGCCCGGGTGTCGGCATCGCGGGCAGCCGTCAGCGCCAGACCGGCCTGCGCACATTGCGCCTGCTGGCGCTCAATGTCCTGCGCCAGCGCCTGCTGCCGCGCAGCCAGTTCGTCCCGTGCGGTCTGCAGCCGGTCATGTTCCGTCTGCAGCCGGGCCAGCGCGGCGAACTGACCGCGCCAGCCGCCCAGTTGCTCGCCCAGCCGCGCATGCTGCGGATGGGCGGCCAGCGTCAGCTCCAGCGCCTGCCGCTGCTGCGTGATGGTCTCCAGCCGCTCGCGTTCGGCAGCGGCGAGCTGCGCTGCCCGCGACCGCGCCCGGCCATGCAGGTCGAGCCGTTGCCGTTCGCTGTCCTCACGCTGGCCGGCCAGGGCCGCCAGATCATCGCGGGTACGCTGCCGCGCGGCTTCGGCCTGGGCCAGCGCGGCCGCCAGCGGCCGCAACGCGTCGGCCGGCCCGGCTGCCGCCAGTCGTGCCAGGTCGGCGCCGGCGTCACGCCAGGCAGCTTCCGCAGCCTGACGACGCGCGGCAGCGGCATCCCGGGTCTGTTCGGCCTGGACCAGGTCGGCGCACCATTGCCAGTGCGCCTGCACCGTCGCCGCTTCGGCCGCCAGCACCGTGTCACGTTCGCCCAGCGCTGCGGTTTCGGCCTGCAGCGCGGCGCGGGCCTCGTCACCGAGCAGGTCGACACCGTCGGCGCGCGCACGCAGCTGCTCCAGCGCCAGCCGGGCGTCACGGGTCCGCTCGAACACCCGCTGCGAAATCTGCCCGTAGATGTCGGTGCCGGTCAGTTCTTCCAGCAGCTCGGCGCGTTCGTTGGCACTGGCGTTCAGAAACGCGGCAAAGCCGCCCTGCGCCAGCAACATCGATTTGGTGAAGCGGCCGAAGTCCAGTCCGGTAATGGCTTCGATCCGCTTGAGCTTGTCATTGATATGCGTGGTCAGGATGGTGCCGTCGCCATCGGCCAGCTCCACCCGTGGCGACTGCAGCGCCCCGTCGGCGCGGTCGCGCGAGCGGCGCTGGCTCCAGAATGCGCGATAGCGGGCACCCTTGACCTCGAATTCGACCTCGGCCAGGCAGTCGGCGGTATGCCGGGTCATCAGTTCATTGCTGCCGGCCGACACGGTGTCGAGACGCGGGGTCTTGTGATACAGCGCCAGGCACAGCGCATCGAGCAGTGTGGTCTTGCCGGCGCCGGTCGGTCCGGTAATGGCGAACAGGCCGTTGTCGCGGAACGGCTCGGCACTGAAGTCGATAAACCATTCGCCCTTCAGCGAGTTCAGGTTCTTCAGCCGCAGGGTCAGGATCTTCATGCGGCATCCTCCTGCAGCCCGGCGACGATCTCGCGGTAGCGCCGCTCAAGCCGGGTTTTCAGTTCATCACTCAGGGTTTCGCCCTGCAGCCGGCGGGCGAACACGTCGTCCGGCGTCAGTTCGTCCAGGGTTTCGCTGGCTTCGCCGGTCAGCGCGACGGCGGCGCGGTCGCGGTCGCGACGGATGCGCAGCACCTCGACCGGCAGGCCATCGGTCAGCGCGTCGATGCGGGTCTGCAGGTCGGACAGATAGTCGTCCTCCCGCACCCGGACTTCCAGCCAGACCGGCCGTTCGGCGTCGCCGTGAGTCGCCGCGTCGCGGATGGCGTCACCGAGTTCGGCCAGCGAACCGGCCACGCTGAGCAGGGCCTGGAAGCGCGGCACCGGCAGCGGCGTCACCACGCGCAGGCCACTGCTGTCCAGTTCGACCAGCAGCACTTCCTTGCCCTGCCCGGCCTCGTCGAAGCCGAGCGGAATCGGCGAACCGCTGTAGCGGATATGCTCCAGCCCGCCGACTTTCTGCGGCCGGTGGATATGGCCGAGGGCAATGTAGTCGGCCGGCGGAAACGCGCTGGTCGGGAAGGCATCCAGCGAACCGACGTAGATTTCCCGTACCGACTCGCTGGCGCTGGCGCCGACCGTGGTCAGGTGGCCGGTAGCGATGATCGGCAGGGCATCGCCGCGCGCCTCGCGCAGCCGGCAGGCCTGCGCATGCAGTGCATGGTAGTGGCGGCGGATGGCATCCTGCAGCGACAGCTGCTTGTCTTCGGCACTCTGCCCGGCCTGGCTTTGCAGCACGTCGCGCGGGCGAATGAACGGCACCGCGCACAGCAGCGCCCCCGCCTCGCCATTGCGCTGCGGCAGCAGCAGCACCTGGGCTTCCGGCAGCCCGCCGGCACAGGGGATTACGTGGGCATTCAGCCGCGCCAGCAAGGTCCGGCTCTCGCTCAGCGTCGCCACCGAATCGTGGTTCCCGCCCAGCAGCACCAGCTGCGCGCCGGTTGCCGACAATTCGACCACAAAGTGGTTGTACAGCTCGCGTGCATAGCTTGGCGGCGCGCCGGTATCGAACAGGTCGCCGGCCACGATGACGGCATCAACCTGCTGCGCATCGACCTGGCCAATCAGCCAGTCGATAAAAGCCAGATGCTCGGCCTGGCGTGTCTTGCCCATGAAGTGCTGGCCAAGGTGCCAGTCGGAAGTGTGAAGAATTTTCATGTCAGCCTGAAAAAATACTGTCTCGCGGCAGGTCGGCAAAAACGTGACAAATCAATATGACCGTCGACCAAAAAATCAATTGCTTATATCCTGTCGCCGGCCACGGCAGGCCGGCATTATCCGCTGTATCGCCAATGCCATGTACCGGTACGTGCCGACCCCCACCAGAATTGACGAATCGCATGAAACGCAGATTGCCTGCACGCTTGTCCTCACCGCGCTGCCACCCGCTTGTGCCGCTGGCCCTGACCGCCCTGCTGTCCTCCCCGCTGCATGCCGAGCCGGCACCGCCACCCGCGGCGGCCGGCCACGCTGCAACCGGGGCCGATACGCCGTCGCTGGCACCGCTGACAGTGAGTGCGCGACGGCGCGAGGAACTGGCGCAGGAAGTGCCGGCGCCGGTCAGCGTGGTCGACGGCGCCACGCTGGAGGCCCGGCGCATCGACCGGATCGAGGATATCCAGCAGCTCCTGCCCAGCACCAGTGTCGCCTTTATCAATCCGCGCCAGACCAGCATTGCGGTACGCGGGCTGGGCAACAACCCGGCCAATGACGGACTGGAGGGCAGTACCGGCCTCTATCTGGACAATGTGTACCTGAGCCGCCCGGGCATGGCGGTCTTTGATCTGCTCGATATCGAACAGATCGAGCTGATGCGCGGTCCCCAGGGCACGCTGTTCGGCAAGAACACCACGGCCGGCGTACTGAACATCAGCACCCGCCGGCCGGATTTCACCCCGGAACGCAGTCTGGAGATGTCGGCCGGCCAGCACGGCCGGGTCCAGGCCCGCGCCATGCTGTCCGGGCCGCTGACCGATGAGGTAGCGGGACGGATCGTGGTCTATCGCTCGCAGGATGCCGGCACGGTGACCAATCTGTACAACGGCGACCGGCTCAACGGCGGCCACCGTGACGGCGTGCGCGCCCAGATGCTGTTCACCCCCGATGACAGTTTCAGCCTGCGGCTGATTGCCGACTACAACGCGGAGAAATCCAGTTCCGGCACCCAGGTCATCTACAGTCTCGGCCCCGGCCTTGCGCTGCGCCGGGCGATCGCGGCCGGCGCCACCGGCATCGTCAGCGACCCGACGCGCTATCAGACCAATATTGATGAAACGCCGCGCATCGAGGTCGAACAGGGCGGACTGTCGGCCGAGGCCAACTGGCTGTTCGACAGCGGTTTCCGGCTGACCTCGATCACTGCCGGCCGCTTCTGGAACTACGACCCGGTCGCCACCGACGAGCTGAACGTCAAGGTGCTCGACAACGGGGTGACGGTACGCAACCGCCAGTTGTCACAGGAACTGCGGCTGGCCTCGCCGGCCGGAGGCCGGTTCGACTATGTGGTCGGTGCGTTCTACATGCAGCAGCGGCTGCGCAACCGGCTGTCACTGTCGTTCGGCCCCGCCGCCGACATTTTCCTGCAGGGCGCGCCGACCGGCCTGCTCGCCAGTGTGAGAAGCGAAAACCCCGGCCAGCAGGACACCAGCAGTTATGCGCTGTTCGGCCAGGGCACCTGGCATGTCGACGACCGGTTCGACCTGAGCGCCGGCCTGCGCGCCAGCTATGAACTGAAGGAGGCGCGCGTCACTCGCGACAGCCCGGTCGGCGGTTCCGCCCTGCTGGCGCCGATCCGCAACCAGCCGGGCCTGCTCGGTGCCTACGACAGCGGCACCCTGCGGCTGGAGCAGTGGAGTCCGTCCGCACTGCTGAACGCCAGCTACCGGCTGCGTCCCGACCTGCTCGGCTATATCACGCTGTCGCACGGCGAGAAGTCCGGCGGCGTCAATCTGACCGGCCCCGGCACGGCACCGGGACCGCTGGGCCCGGACTCGCTGCTGGTCGGACCGGAACGGGTCAACAATCTCGACCTCGGTCTGAAAAGCACGCTGTGGGACCACCGCGTGCTGCTGAACGCCAATCTGTTCTGGGCCGAAGTCCACGGCTACCAGACCACGACGCTGGTACCGGTCAAGAGTCTGAGCGGCGCCTATGTGCAGGTGCTGACCAATGCCGGCGATGTCCGCACCCGCGGCGCCGAGCTGGACCTGCAGGTGCTGCCGCTGCGCGGACTGACGCTGACGCTGAATGCGTCGCTGAACGATGCCCGCTACCGCCGCTACGACAATGCCCCATGCCCGGCCGAGGTCAACATCCCGTACCCGAACGCAGTCTGCAGCCTGAGCGGCCGCCAGGTCGCCGGCGCGCCGCGCTGGATCGTCAATCTGTCAGGGGAATACCGGTACCGCTGGTCGGCTGATGTGCAACACTATCTGAGTGCGGCCTATGCATGGCGCTCGGGTCAGGACGGGACACTGGACGGTTCGGTCTATTCGCGCATCCCGGCCTATGGCCTGCTCGACCTGGCCACCGGCTGGCGCCTCGGGCATGGCGCTTCGCTATGGAGTCTCTCACTCTGGGCACGTAATGTGCTCGACAAGCGCTACTTCCCGGCCGTCGCCGCCACAGCCAACGGGGCATACACCGCGTCGGTCGGCACGCCGCGCACGCTGGGCGCCACCGTACGCTACGATTTCTGAACCATGACCAACATCATGTCCCCACTCCCGGGCTGCTGATCTTGACGTTATCCACTCTGCAGATCCTGATGCTCGGCGCCCCCGGCATCGCCTTGCTGTTCGCCAGCGGTTTCCTGTTCGCCTGGCACACCTCGCGCAGCGAACGCCATCTGCTGCACCTGGCCGGCAGCTATGCGCTGTTCGCCGGCGGCATGTCCATGCAGATCCTGGCGGTGCCGGGCGATCTGTCGCTGAACGCCATGCTGTCGGTCACGCTGTACACGCTCAGCGCCCTGCTGCTGGCCGACGGGGCCCTGCGCCGTGCGGGCCGGCATCTGCCGCTGCCACTGGCCATCCTGATGCTGGCGGGGATGGTCGGCGCCACCTATGTGCTGTGCTATGTCACGCCGGATCTGACCCGGCGCGTCCGCCTGCACAACTTCGGCTTCTTCATTCTGTTCCTGCTGACCGCGCTGCAGCTGTATCCGGCATCGCGGCGGCGACGGATCGACCGGGCGGTGTTCTGGGTGTTTCTGGCTTTCGCGCTCGGCTTCATCCCGCGCATGCTGCTGGCGCTGAAGCCGCTGTCGCCGCTGCCGGACCAGTACGGCCATTCGCCGTTCTGGCTCACGCTGCAGATGTCATTGCTGATTTTCAGCGTGCTGCTGGCGCTGACCCTGCTGACGGCGATGATGCTGGACCGGATCGAGCTGCTGAGCCGCGAACGCGACCAGGATGTGCTGACGCGCCTGCTGAACCGCCGCGGCTTCGACAGCCAGGCCACCCATCGTCTGCGGGACCCCGGCTTTCACCCGGTCTGCGTCATTATCTGTGACATCGACCACTTCAAGCGGGTCAACGATGCGTTCGGCCATGCCGCCGGCGACGCCGTGCTGGAGACCTTCGGTACGCTGGTGCGGCACCGGCTGCGGCCGGACGATGCCGCCGGTCGCATCGGCGGCGAGGAATTCGCCATTCTGCTCGCCAACACCGATCTGGACGGCGGGCTGGGCTTTGCCGAGCGCCTGCGCGCCGAGTTTGCCCAGAGCACTTTTCCGCTGGTGCCGGCATCACGGCAGATCACGGCCAGCTTCGGCGTGGTGACCTGCCATCCGTACGAAACGCTGGCCGACAGCCTCGCCCGTGCCGACAGCCTGCTGTACGCAGCCAAGCATGCCGGTCGCAACCGCACCGTTTTGCAGCCCGCCTGAGAAAAACCCGGCACCGCAGCGGTGCATGAGCAGCAACTCATATTGCGATTTGCGCGGCTAGAGCATAGTATTTACTCACATTTTTCACTGGCATTTATGCGAATTGCAAAACGGTTCGCTGCGCATGACCAGATTCCCAGCATTAGCCCTCATTTCCGTGCAATCCACGGATTGACTGCTTGTCGGACAGAATTTCTTCTTGCATGGACCCGTTCCCTCGCGCCCTCCGGCCGACGGACGGTTTTTTCATTTTCCGCAGCGTGCCGTCGTCTATGAATCGCGAAACCCTTTCCGTCCAGGACATCATTGCCCTGGGCTTCATGACCTTTGCCCTTTTTGTGGGTGCAGGCAACATCATCTTCCCGCCGATGGTCGGTTTCGAGTCCGGCAGCCAGGTCTGGCCTGCCGCCGCCGGCTTCCTGATCACCGCCGTCGGCCTGCCGATCGCCACCGTGGTCGCCATGGCCCGCGCTGGCGGTGGGCTGGGCCGGCTGACCCTGCCGCTGGGCCGCACCGCCGGCATGGTGCTGGCGGTAGTCTGCTACCTCGCCATCGGTCCGCTGTTCGCCGTTCCGCGCACGGCCGTGGTCACCTATGAGGCCGGAATCGCGCCGGCACTCGGCCACAGCGACCTGCACCTGCTGCTGTTCTCGATCATCTATTTCGTGCTGGTCCTGCTGATCTCGCTGAAGCCGGGTCGCCTGCTCGACAGCGTCGGCAAGTGCCTGGCGCCGCTGAAGATCGCTGCCCTGGCCATCCTTGGCGTCGCCGCCTGTCTGTGGCCGGCCGGCACCGTCGGCCCGGTCGCCGCCAGCTATCAGGACAGCGCCCTGTCCCAGGGCATGGTTGCCGGCTACCAGACCATGGATACGCTGGGCGCGCTGATGTTCGGCCTGGTCATCGCCAACGCCATCCGCTCGCGCGGCATCACCTCGACCCGCTCGATTGCCCGCTACACCGTGATTGCCGGCCTGATCGCCGGCACCGGTCTGGTGCTGGTCTACCTGAGTCTGTTCCAGCTCGGCAACACCAGCCATGGCATCGCCAGCGACGCCAGCAACGGCGCCGCGCTGCTGCACGCCTATGTCCAGCACACCTTCGGCACCGGCGGCAGCACCTTCCTCGCCGTGCTGATCGGCATCGCCTGCCTGGTCACGGCCGTTGGCCTGATCACCGCCTTCAGCGAATTCTTCAGCGAACTGCTCGGCGTGTCATACAACAAGATCGCCATCACCACCGCCCTGTTCTCGCTGCTGGTATCGAATATGGGTCTGGATGCGCTGCTGCGGGTATCGCTGCCGGTGCTGACCGCCGTCTACCCGCCGTGCATCGTCATGATCCTGCTCAGCTTTATCGAGTCGAAGTGGCGCTCGCCGCGACTGGTGGTCGCGCCGACCATGGCGATCGCCCTGCTGTTCGGCATCGCCGACGGCATCAAGGCCGCCGGTCTGGAAGCCTGGGGACTGGATCAGGTCGCCGCCCTGCCGCTGGCCAGCGAAGGCATGAGCTGGCTGGTGCCGTCGCTGACGGTGCTGGTCTGCTGCGCGCTGGCCGACCGCTTCGTGCCGCGCCATGCCGAGCGGACGGTGGCGCAGGACAGCTGACGCCAGAAACGGCCTGCCGCGCACGGGGCGCTGCCCTGTTGCGCCGGCAGCCGGTAAAATCGGCGGTTTCCGCTTTCAGTCAGCGCCGCCATGTCAGATTTTTCCCAGCTTGAGCAACAGTTCGCCTTCATCATCGAGATCGACCGGCTCAAGGCCGTTCTGCGCAAGAACAAGCCGGTCACGATCGATCGCTACGAGAATACTGCCGAGCACAGCTGGCAGGTTGCGCTGCTGGCGCTGACCCTGACCCGGCATGCCACCGAGCCGGTCGATACCGACAAGGTGATCAGGATGCTGCTGCTGCACGATCTGGCCGAAATCGACACCGGCGATGCCATCCTGTACGGCGACAACCACCATGGCGCCGAGCGCGAGCAGGCCGAGCGCACGGCGGTACAGCGCATCTTCGGTCTGCTGCCCGACGCGCAGGCAGCGACCTTCTTTGACATCTGGCAGGAATTCGAAGATCAGCGCACGCCGGAAGCGCGGTTCGCCCATGCCATGGACCGGCTGATGCCGGTGCTGCTGAATCTGGCGCTCGGCGGCCAGAGCTGGCGCGAAAATGGTGTCAGCAAGGCACAGGTGCTGGCACGCGCCGTGTCCCAGGTCGCGCTCGGCTGTCCGCTTGCCGCCGACTGGCTGCGCGACAAGCTGGACTCGGCCGACGCGGCCGGTTTCTTCGGCTGATCGCTCAGGCGGCCGGTCCGTCCAGCCGGTCCGTTGCGGCCAGCTCGCGAATCAGACCGATCGCCTCGGCATCCATCTTGCGATAGGCGGCCTTCAGATAGCCTACGTAGTCGACGCCATCTTCCGGCAGATCGGCCACCGGCGTGTCGTAGCGGAAGCGCACGAACAGGTGCCCCTCGTCCGGCTCCTCTATCGTCACCACCAGTTCGCCGCCCAGATGGTTGCTGCCGGCGCGGGTGTGATAGTGCAGCCGCTGCTCGTGTTCGAGGTCGATGCGGTCATGCACGCTCAGCGCCCCCAGTTGCATGACGCGCTCGATATGCACGTCGCTGCGGCTGACCAGGGTCACGGCCTCGACGCCGGGCAGGAACTCGCCCGGTGCCTCGATGCGATGGATCAGCCCGCGCCACAGTTGCTGGCGCGTCAGTTGCGCCAGCATCGGGTTGTTCGGGTCGTTGACTTCAATCAGGTGTTCGTACTGCATGTGTCGCCCTTCGAACGTCAGGCCGGCGGACGTGAGCCCGCCGGCCTGACGAGGTGGGATTGCCGCCTTGCGGGTATCAGCCCAGCCACTTCCGCGCATTGGCGAACATGCGGAACCAGGCGCCGTTTTCGCCCCAGTCGGCCGGATGCCACGAGTTCTGCACCGTGCGGAACACCCGTTCCGGGTGCGGCATCATGATGGTGAAGCGACCGTCTTCCGTGGTCACGCTGGTGATGCCGGCCGGCGAGCCGTTCGGGTTCAGCGGATAGCGCTCGGTCGCCAGGCCGCGGCCGTCGACATAGCGCAGCGACACGATGGCCTTGTCCTGCGCTCCCGGCGCGAACACCGCACGGCCTTCACCATGGCTGACCACCACCGGCAGCCGGCTGCCGGCCATATCGGCCAGCAGGATCGACGGACTGTCCTGGATCTCGACCATGCTGAAGCGGGCCTCGAACTGTTCGGACGCATTGCGGTGGAACTTCGGCCATGCCTCGGCACCCGGGATGATTTCGGACAGATTCGACATCATCTGGCAACCGTTGCACACGCCAAGGGCAAACACGTCATTGCGGGCAAAGAAGTGCTCGAACTCGTCGCGGGCCCGGGCATTGAACAGGATGGACTTGGCCCAGCCTTCGCCGGCACCGAGTACGTCGCCGTAGCTGAAGCCACCGCAGGCGGCCAGGCCCTTGAAATCGTGCAGCGACACGCGACCGGCAATGATGTCGCTCATGTGAACATCGACGGCGGCAAAACCGGCGCGGTCGAAGGCGGCGGCCATTTCCAGCTGCCCGTTGACGCCCTGCTCGCGCAGGATGGCAATGCGCGGGCGGTTGCCGGTGGCGATGAACGGTGCGGCCGGGTTCTCGCTGACGTCGAACGACAGCCGCGCATCGAGGCGTGTGGCCGCGGTGTCGGCCAGCAGCGCATATTCGCTGTCGGCGCAGGCCGGATTGTCGCGCAGCCGCTGCAGCTGCCAGCTGGTCTCGCTCCAGGCCTTGAACAGATCGTGGCGGGCCTCGTCGAGGATCGGCTTGCCGCCGCGACGGACAATCAGCTTGTCCGCCTTGTTGGTCGAGCCGATAACGAACAGCGCGCGGCCAAGACCGGCGCGGGTGAAGCGCGAAATGGCTTCCGAGGTATGCGCCTTCTTCACCTGCAGCACGACACCGATTTCCTCGGTGAACAGCACTCGCATATTGCGTGCATGGTCGGCCTGCCCCGGATCGGACTGGGTGAAGTCATTGATGACGCGCTGCGTCACCTTGCGCTCGATCGCCAGTTCGTCGATGTCGATGGTCACGCCGACATGGCCGGCGAACATCATTTCCGCCAGCGTGGCGAACAGGCCGCCGTCGGAACGGTCATGGTAGGCGGTCAGCAGGTTGTCGCGCAGCAGCGACTGGACCGTCTCGAACAGGGCAATCAGTTCGCCCGGCTGGTCGAGGTCGGGCGCGCGGCCCAGCATGTCGCGATACACCTGGCTGAAGGCCGAACCGCCCAGCGCGCAACGGCCATGGCCGAGGTCGATCAGGATCAGGTCGGTATCGCCGTCGGCATTCAGCGCCGGCGTCACCGTGCGCTTGATGTCCTCGACCGGCGCGAAGGCGGTAATCACCAGCGACAGCGGCGCGGTCACGGCCTTCTGCTCGCCATCCTCCTGCCACACCGTCTTCATCGACAGCGAGTCCTTGCCGACCGGGATCGACACGCCGATGCGCTGGCACAGTCTGGACACGGCATCGACGGTGTCGTACAGCGCGGCTTCCTCGCCGGGATGGCCGGCTGCAGCCATCCAGTTCGCCGACAGCTTGATATTGCCGATGTTGCCCTGACCGATATAGGTAGCGGCGATATTGGTGATCGCCTCGGCCACGGCCAGGCGGCCGCTGGCCGCCGGGTTGAACAGCGCGGTCGGCGTACGCTCGCCCATCGCCATCGCTTCGCCGCGATAGCTGTTGAAGCCCATGGCAGTCACCGCCACGTCAGCGACCGGCACCTGCCAGCGACCGACCATCTGGTCACGCGCGGTCATGCCGCCAACGGTACGGTCACCAATGGTGATCAGGAAATTCTTGCTGGCCACCGCCGGCAGCCGCAGCACGCGGTAGGCGGTTTCCTTCAGTTCGTAGCGCGAGGCGTCGAACACGCGGAACGGACGCTCGATCCGCTGCACGTCACGCGTCATGCGCGGCGGCTTGCCGAGCAGCACGTCGAGCGGCATATCGACCGCGCTGTTGCCGAACAGGCTGTCGAGCACCTGCAGCTGGCGCTTGGCCGTCGCCGTGCCGACCACGGCAAACGGGCAGCGCTCGCGGTCGGCCAGGTCGCGGAATACCGCCATCGATTCCGGTGCCACCGCGAGCACATAGCGCTCCTGCGATTCGTTGCACCAGATTTCCTTCGGCGACATGCCGGTCTCTTCGATCAGCACCCGGCGCAGCTCGATCAGACCGCCACGGCCGGCGTCGTTGATCAGCTCCGGCAGCGCGTTGGACAGACCACCGGCACCGACGTCGTGAATCGACAGGATCGGGTTCTGTTCGCCCATCTGCCAGCAGCGGTCGATGACTTCCTGCGCACGGCGCTCGATTTCCGGATTGCCGCGCTGGACCGAATCGAAGTCCAGGTCGGCCACGTTCGAGCCGGTGTCCATCGACGATGCCGCCCCGCCGCCCAGGCCGATCAGGAAACCCGGACCACCGAGCACGATCAGCAGCGCGCCTTCTGGCAGCCCGTCCTTCTCGACATGCCGGCCCTGGATATTGCCCAGGCCGCCGGCAATCATGATCGGCTTGTGATAGCCGCGCACTTCGCCCTCGAAGGTCTGTTCGAAGGTACGGAAATAACCGGTCAGGTTCGGGCGGCCGAATTCATTGTTGAACGCGGCGCCGCCGATCGGACCATCGAGCATGATCTGCAGCGCGCTGGCGATGCGCGCCGGGCGGCCGTATTCACTGGCGGTGTCGGAATGGGCTTCCCACGGCTGGACAAAACCGGGAATGTTCAGGTTCGAGGTGGTGAAACCGGTCAGGCCGGCCTTCGGGCGCGAGCCGCGGCCGGTAGCGCCTTCGTCACGGATTTCCCCGCCGGAGCCGGTCGCCGCCCCCGGGAACGGCGAGATCGCCGTCGGGTGGTTGTGGGTCTCGACCTTCATCAGGATATGGGTCGGCTCGGTGTTGTACGCGTAGCCGTAGTGGCCGGCGACCGGATAGAAGCGGTCGATGAAACCGCCCTCGATCACCGACGAGTTGTCCTTGTACGCGACCAGCGTGCCCTGCGGGTGGGCGTCATGGGTGTCGCGGATCATGCGGAACAGGCTCTTGGCCTGTGCTTCACCGTCGATAATGAAATCGGCGTTGAAGATCTTGTGCCGGCAATGCTCGCTGTTCGCCTGCGCGAACATCATCAGTTCGACGTCGGTCGGGTTGCGCTGCATGGCACTGAAATTGTCGAACAAGTAATCAATTTCGTCGACCGACAGCGCCAGGCCCATTTCCCGGTTGGCGGCCTCCAGGGCGGCACGGCCGCCGGTCAGCACGTCGACGTGGGCCAGCGGGCGGGGCGCGACATGTTCGAACAGGCGGTCAGCGGCGGCAAAGTCGTCCCAGACCTGTTCGGTCATGCGGTCGGCCAGCAGTGCGGACAGCGTCGCGCGCTGCGCGGCATCCAGCGGATGGCCGGCCTCGACATACCAGGCCACCCCGCGCTCAAGGCGGCGAACCTGGGCCAGACCGCAATGGCTGGCAATGTCAGTCGCCTTGGACGACCATGGCGATACGGTACCCAGACGGGGCAGCACCAGGAACAGGTCGCCACCGGACGCGTCGCCCAGTGCGGATTCACCATAGGTCAGCAGGCGATCCAGCGTGGCCAGTTCTTCGGCGCTAAGCTCGGTATCGCTCTCAATGAAATGCCAGAACTCGGCCCGCACGGACAGGCCGGGGAGACCGGCTTCTGCGGCCGAACGTTCCAGCTTTTCGCTGCGGAACGAGGACAAGGCGGAACCGCCTCGGAGCTTGGAAATGACGGGCATTGCGACACTCGCATCGTAATGAAATCAAGCCGTGCATGATACAGTATTAACGCTGCCCCCATGAACTGGGCAACATCCACTATGGATTGATGCCCATCAAATCAGGAGAATACCGTGAAGAAGATCGAGGCCATTATCAAACCGTTCAAGCTCGACGAGGTCCGCGAGTCCCTGTCCGAGCTCGGCGTCAACGGCCTGACGGTCACCGAGGTCAAGGGGTTCGGTCGCCAGAAGGGCCACACCGAGCTGTACCGTGGCGCCGAGTACGTCGTCGACTTCCTGCCGAAGGTGAAGATCGAACTGGTGCTGGCCGACGATCTGGTCGACCGCGCGATCGAGTCGATCACCAACGCTGCCCGCACCGGCAAGATCGGCGATGGCAAGATCTTCGTGTTCCCGGTCGAACAGGTGGTCCGCATCCGCACCGGCGAAACCGGCGAAAGCGCGGTCTAGGCTGCACACTGCGCACAGCCGGGCGCGGTACTCTGCCTGATGGAATCCTGCCCGGTCCCGCCACCGCAAGGGAACGCCCGTCCGTTCTTCGCGGGAGGGGTTTATGGGCGGTCAAAGCCCCTCGCGACAACGCCGCGAGGGGCTTTTTTCTAGCGCACGCCGCGTTCGATCTGACTGACGTCGCGCACCGCACCGGTGTCCGCACTGGTGGTCATGGCCGCATAGGCGCGCAGGGCCGGCGTCACGACCCGGTCACGACCGACCGGCTTCCACGCATCGGCACCACGCGCCTCCATGGCGGCGCGCCGGCGCGCCAGCTCGTCATCGCTCACGACCAGGCGGATGCTGCGGTTCGGGATGTCGATTTCAATGCTGTCGCCCTCTTCCGCCAGACCGATCGCCCCACCCTCGGCCGCTTCCGGGCTGACGTGGCCGATGGACAGGCCGGAGGTACCACCGGAGAAACGGCCATCGGTCAGCAGTGCACATGCCTTGCCCAGTCCCTTGGACTTCAGGTAACTGGTCGGATACAGCATCTCCTGCATGCCCGGACCGCCCTTCGGACCTTCATAGCGGATCAGCACCAGATCGCCGGCAACGATCTGCTCGTCGAGGATGCTGGCCACGGCCGCATCCTGGCTTTCGAAAATCCGCACCCGGCCCGTGAACTTCAGAATCGACTCGTCGACCCCGGCCGTCTTCACGATGCAGCCGCGTTCGGCAATATTGCCGTACAGCACCGCCAGCCCGCCGTCCTGCGAGTAGGCGTGTGCACCATCGCGGATGCAGCCGTCGGCACGATCGTCGTCGAGCGACGGGTAGCGCATGCTCTGGCTGAAGGCCAGCGTGGTGCGCACCCCGCCCGGCGCCGCGCGGAAGCGCTCGCGCGCCCGATCGTCGCAGCCCGGACGCTTGATGTCCCAGCGGTCGAGCGCATCGCCCAGCGTCGGCGCATGCACGCTCGGCACATGGCGTTCGATCTTGCCCAGCCGGTCCAGTTCGCCAAGGATGCCGAGCACGCCGCCGGCGCGGTGCACGTCTTCCATGTGATATTTCTGCGTGGCCGGCGCGACCTTGCACAGGCATGGCACGCGGCGCGAGATACGGTCGATGTCGGCCATCCGGAAGTCAACGCCGGCTTCGCTGGCGGCGGCCAGCAGGTGCAGCACGGTATTGGTCGAGCCGCCCATCGCCACATCCAGGCTCATGGCGTTCTCGAACGCGGCCTTGGTGGCGATCGCACGCGGCAGCACCGTCGCGTCGTCCTGCTCGTAATAGCGGCGGGCCAGGTCGACGATGGTCCGGCCGGCTTCGAGGAACAGCTCCTTGCGGTCCGCATGCGTGGCGACCAGTGAACCATTGCCGGGCAGCGACAGGCCCAGCGCCTCGGTCAGGCAGTTCATCGAGTTGGCAGTAAACATGCCCGAGCAGCTGCCGCAGGTCGGACAGGCACTGCGTTCGACCCGGTCGACGTCCTCGTCGCTGACCTGGTCGTTGGCAGCTTCGACCATGGCATCGACCAGGTCGAGCTTGCGCACCGTGTCGCCCCACTGCACCTTGCCGGCCTCCATCGGGCCGCCGGACACGAAGATGACCGGGATGTTCAGCCGCAAGGCGGCCATCAGCATGCCCGGGGTGATCTTGTCACAGTTCGAGATGCACACCAGCGCATCGGCGCAGTGCGCATTGACCATGTATTCGACGCTGTCGGCAATCAGGTCGCGCGACGGCAGGCTGTACAGCATGCCGCCGTGGCCCATGGCGATGCCGTCATCGATGGCGATGGTGTTGAATTCCTTGGCGATGCCGCCGGCTTTCTCGATCTCGCGCGCGACCAGCTGGCCCAGGTTGTGCAGGTGGACATGACCGGGCACGAACTGGGTGAACGAGTTGGCAATGGCAATGATCGGCTTGCCGAAATCACCGTCCGACATGCCGGTAGCGCGCCACAGTGCGCGGGCACCGGCCATGTTGCGACCGTGGGTCGAGGTTCTGGAACGATAAGCGGGCATGGAGCTGTCCCTTTTCCCTTCAGCAATTGATGTAGTCGGGTGCGGCTGCCAGATGGCCTGGCGCCCCCGTTTCTGTTGTCTGTCGCGTCGCGTCGGGGTCACCGCGCGCGCTGGCCCGGCCGGCCCGGCGCCATGCGCGTCGGGTCGCGGGAGAAACCTGGGTACGGCTGTGGATGTACCTGCGAGCTCGCCACATTGTGCGCGGAAATGCGGGCGGCCGGAAGTCTCCGCCGGTGAAACGAAAAACCGGCAGTTCCCGCTATATAATGCCGCCTTTCTCTACAGGGCCAAGGTTCAGGCATGCTGACTCATCCGCAGTTCGATCCGATTGCCATCAGCATCGGTCCTCTGGCGATTCGCTGGTACGGTCTGATGTACCTGGTGGGATTCATTCTTTTCATCGTGCTCGGCAATCTGCGCATCCGGAAAGGCCACACCGCCTTTACCAGCAAGATGCTCGACGACCTGCTGTTCTGGGGCGTGCTTGGCGTGATTTTCGGCGGCCGGCTCGGCTATGTGCTGTTCTACAAGCTTGGCGACTACCTGGCCGATCCGCTCAGCATCCTCAAGGTGTGGGAAGGCGGCATGTCGTTCCACGGTGGCTTCCTCGGCGTGCTGGTCGCCTGCGCGCTGTTCGCCCGCAAGCACCGGCTGAGCTTCTGGGACATCACCGACTTCGTCGCGCCGCTGGTACCGCTCGGCCTGGCCACCGGCCGGATCGGCAACTTCATCAACGGCGAGCTGTGGGGTCGCATTACCGATCCGTCGCGACCGTGGGCGATGCTGTTCCCGCAGGCACGCAGCGAGGATCTGCGCGCGGCAGCAGGCAATCCGCAATGGCATGAATGGCTGACCCAGTATGGCGCCCTGCCGCGGCACCCGTCGCAGCTGTACCAGTTCGCGCTGGAAGGCATGCTGCTGTTCGTGATCCTGTGGTGCTATACCGCACGTCCGCGACCACGCGCCGCCGCCTCGGCGCTGTTCCTGATCGGTTACGGTGCATTCCGCTTTATCGCCGAGTTCGCCCGCGAGCCGGACGACTTCCTCGGCCTGCTGGTCATGCACCTGTCGATGGGACAGTGGCTGTCCCTGCCGATGGTGGTGGCCGGCGCCGCCCTGTGGCAGTGGGCGCACCGTCAGGCTGGCAACAGCTTCTCGCGCTAAGCTCGTTCACCTGCCCGCCGCGCCCTGCGGCGGGCCATCCCGTTCCCGGATCAGGACATCGTCGCCATGGAAAGTCTTTACCTGTTGATTCCGTTGAGCATCCTGCTGGTGTTCTGCATCGGCGCGCTGTTCTGGTGGGCGACCCACTCCGGCCAGTTCGACGATCTGGAAGGACCGGGTCACAGCGTACTGATGGATGACGACAAGCCCGAGCACACCGAAACCACCGGCCAGCACGACCGCTAGGTCTGCTGCGGCCCCATCCCCGCGCCACATTGACGCCGACGCCCGTCGGAAAGTTGCCAATCCGCGTTTCTTCCCCGTGACGCATGGCATAAGTTGATATGGCTGACGCCAGCTCCCGGCCGTCCATCACTTTATCCCGGTTTCTCCTCCGAACCTCGCCACAGCCCGCTGTGACGTGCGGCTGCTGTTGCATGCCCGCCGTCCGGTCCGTGTCATCTGGAGTGCACCATGTTATTCGACTCGAATGTATTCAACATGATCGACTGGACAGTCGATGGCGTCGAGCCCTGCACCGGCATGTATATCCGTACCCTGCCCCTTGCCAGCCTGCCATCCTGCCAATTGCAGGGGCCGGTGCTCGATCTGGCTTTGCGCTTCAATCAGTTCAATGCCAATGATTACGGCTTTGGTGTCGGCTGGGAATTGACACTGACCCGGGTCGAAGTCGAAGACAATGTGAGCACCCTGGTGCTGGCCAATGGCCAGCGCTATCGCATCCAGTCGACCGGTGACGGCCCGGTCACGCTGCAGTACAAAAAGACCCAGACCTTCAACTGCACAATGACCGGGCCCGGCGCCTACACCATCACTTACAAAAGCGGATTTATCGAGGAGCTGATCAATAACAAACTCCGCACCATCACCGCGCCCAATGGCAAGAAAATCTATTTCAACTGGCGCGACAACAAGGCATTCAGTATCCAGGATGAAAACCAGAACCGGGCCGGAAAGGGGGCCATGGTCGCCACCAAATGGTCAGGCCAGAACCATATCGTGGTCACCCCCAGAGGTTCCATCACTTATGCCACCGCGACCGACCCCGACAGCAAAATCCGCTCGCTGACCAGCGTAACGACAACAATGGGCACCGATGTGCTGACGCTCTATGCCGTCCAGTATCTGGTCCACAACACACGCTATCTGTGCATCAAGGACATTGTCTCGCTTGCGGAAAGCCGGCAACACGAAATCATTGCCTATCAGGCCATAAGTACGCCAGCGGGAATGCCGGGCAGTGTGTATGCCGTCGGCACACTGGACTTCGATACGTCAGGAAGCTATCTGGCCGAGTCCTTTGTCCGCACCCTTTATGCAAGGTCAACCGAGAACTACACCGGTTACCCGCTGGTCACCGCCTGGAAGAGCGATGTCGACAATCTGGAAGACTTGCCAGACAGCTTTACTTTCAGCGTCGAGGCGACAACAGCCGCAAAAAGGAAAATACAACACAGCTATAACAAATTCTATTTGCTGACCAGCGAACAGCCCATGGCGCCGGAAGATACCCCGACCAGCCCCAAACCGGGAAAGCTTGTCACATATGAATACCTGCTGGTGGCAAACAGTGGTATCAATTTCCAATCACCCACGTTCATGCTGCCCGTTACCATCAAAAATATTCGCCAGGACTACAATACCAAAACGGGGAAGCTCCAGCAGATTTCATCAAATACCCAGTACACCTACGACAATGATTCCAATATTACCATGCTCGTTAATCCTGACGGCACGGTAGAAAGATACACTTATTATCCGGCGACCGGGTCCAGCCAGGGAAGTACCATATTCTGCCCCCCCGATCCGGGCGGATTTATCAATTATCTGAGAGAAAAAACCCTTTCCCCTTATAACAGCAAGATTGATCATCTGCACATCAACACTTATGCCTATATTGCCATTGCCAACACCAATCTGGTTCAGCTGCGCGAAGCCGTTCTGTCCTCCCGCAGCCAGGGAAAAGGCGTCATGCCTGTCAACTGGACAAAAGAAGAATACGAGTATCAGACAAACCCGGCCGAGGCTTTCTATGGCTCACGAATCAAAACGACATTCAGCATGCTGTATGAGAACAGCACACCCTGCGTCACAACAACCACGGTCAATTTTAGCCTTGCGCAAAACAGCGTCTCCATCCTGACCACCCGGATCGGGTTCGATGACAAACCGGAAGCCCCGACAAGAAATTTCCATACGGAAGTCCGCACTGCCGATTGCGGCGATGTCACGCAATCGACTGACAACAACAACCTGACCCGTTTTTTTACCTACGACGCACTGGGACGTCTGACCAAAACCACATTGCCGTGGGGACCGGGAGTGGACGACTGGGCAACGATAACGACAAGCTATTTTCCAGCCACTGGCATAAAGCATACTCAGGACAGTCGGGAGCGTTTTCAGCGGACATTTACATTGAACAGCCGCGGCGATCCGCTGACGGAAAGCTACAGCCTGACCTTGACGGGGCAAGGGGGAATACCCGTAACCCATGACTACCTGATGACGGAAAACACCTACAACAGTCTGTTTCAACTGGAAAAAAGTATCATTTACGATTACACCCTGGAAAAAAGGATCAAACTGACCGCAACAACGCGCTACCAGTGGAGTCTTTTTGATGAGATCCTGTTTCAGGAAAATCCGGATATCAGCAACGATACCTACACGTATCACTATCTCGACAATACGATCAGTGTCACACACCAGCCAGGCAACAGCACCGTCATCTCGACCTACAACAATAAAGGTGCGATCGTCAGGCGCACAAGCACGTCAACCTGGAAAGACAAGAGCAGCGATGGCGATACCGAGCAGTTTCTGTATGACGGATACTGGAACCTCATCAACCATTCCCATAGCAGCGGAGAGACGCTGACCTATGCTTATGATTTTCTGGGGCGGGTCCTGGCTCAGAAAGGAGAAATCAGCGGCAACAAAACCTATGGTTATGCGCTGCACACGACCGCGGCACTGGTCACGGAGATCAAGGTTGACGGTACCAGCATGGGGCAACGCACTTATGACGGGCTGGACCGTGAAACCAGTTCCATCGTGGGCAAGGCCACGACCCGGATTTCCTACGATGGTTCCAGCATCCAGACCCAGCCCAGCATGGTCTCCATCAACAACGGCCGGGTGTTCAAATATACCTATAATGCGGCACTGAATCAGTTGACGTCGAGAACCGTGACGCCATGCCCCACCCAGCAAAATCCGGCACCCGCACCGACAGGAAACCGGACCTATAAATTTCTCCATGACAGCGGACTGCCAGCCAGCGCCAGCAATGTCATCGACAGCTATACCCGGCTGTTTGGTTATGATGAATTCAATAATTTATCGAGTGAAACAGGCAATTACTTTTCTCCAAATATTACCAGAAGACAGCCTTATTCCATCAATATTTTTTCTACCATACGAGGACTTCCCATCAGGGCCGACGTCCGGCTGATTGACCCTGACGACGAGAGAAAAAACATTACGGTTACCAAAAACTATCTGTACCAGTCCGAAGGGGGGCACCTGATCCAGGAGGAGTGCCTGATCAATAGCCAACTCCATTCCCGCATCAATTACAGTCGTGATGCAGCGGGAAACCTGGTGGATCTCGACACCTACGCCCATATCGGCGACGGCAAGAAAACCATCATGCCTGTCCCTGACACTCCCGCCCAGTACTTCGCAAAAATTCATACCAAATTTTCTTATGCCTGGTTCAACCTGCTGCAAAGCAAAACCAATTTCTGCTCAAAACACCCATCACCCATTCTAGAACAGCGATTTTCTTATAACAGAATGAATTTACTGACGCAGGCAAGAACCACCACAGGTGGCACACATGCATTAAGATGGTCAGAATTTTATTCATACACGAAAGCCGGGACCCTGACGCGGTGGCAAAAATCCGGCAACATCAATTTCCAGGACCCGTTCTTGCACTGGATCCGATCCCAGTTTTTCTCTTACAGCACATCAGGCAATATTATGGGAATCAATGCCGAACATTCCACAGGCAGGCTGCGTATCAACTATGAATACACAGACGCATTCGTCCTGAGCAAAATCACCCGACAAGCCATCGATAATAATGGGCAACCCAAAGGGAACCCAGCAACGGTCAGCTATACAACCGACAGTGAAGGAAATGTTATTTCCGAAATAACAAAGGAGCCCACCACGACCTATACAACCAATTACAACTATGGAGGAGAAACCAATTTTTCATCCATAAAAAAATCCAGCAGCACAACGGCCAATCTTATCAATTCACGCTATTACTACGATGCCAGCGACACCATTCTTTCTATAGAAAAAGACCCCGGGGAAAAATATACGACTGTCCATTGTCGGTATTATTTATTCAACGAAATCATCGCTGAATGCACTTATATAGACACATCCAGAGCCACTTCAAAAACCTACACCATCTTTCATCATGGCAATAGTGAAACACTGCTGATCAGCAGCATCAGTCCCGATCAGAACGTCGTCACCTACCCCTGCCTCAACCAGCCCAATGGCAGCCAGATTGCCGTAGGCGAGTATTTTTCCCTGGTGCCGCCGCAAGAAGGGGGCCCGCTGTCAAGAACCTACCTGCCCCAGTACCGGATTTACCTGCAGGGGCAAAATGCCTATGGCTACGTTTTCAGAACGAAGCACAGTGACCACCTGATCCATCCCGTGTACAAGTACGACTACCGTACGGGCAAGATGGTGGAAACGCTGGAATACCCGCTATCCTCCGTGTAACAGGCAATGCGCCGCCCCGCACCGGGCAATCATCCGGTTTTTTTCAGCCAGTCGGCCCACTGTGCCGCCACGCGGCTGGCTTCATGCCGGTCCTCCATGTGCCGCCTGGCCGTGCAACTGAGTGCCAGTGCAAATTCTGGCGAATCGACCAGTCGTGCGATGGCATGGGCAAGCGAATCGGCATCGGCCGGCGGCACCAGCAAACCGTCAACACCTTCACGCAGTCGCTCCGGCACGGCACCGATCCGTGTTGCCACGCACGGCAGACCCTGCGCCATGCCGACCAGCAACGCCTCTCCGCTGCCCGGCAGCAATGCCGGCTCGATCAGTGCATCGACTCCGCGCAGCCGAGTGCGCACTGCCGCAGCCGGCGCTGATGGCAGCCATTCGATCCGTGAAGACAGATTCAGCTGGTCAGCCCGGCTTTTCAGTTCGTCTGCCAATGGCCCGTCGCCAATCAGCAGCAACTGGAGCGGGTAAGCGGCCTTGACCAGCATTGCCATCGCTTCCAGCAGGGTGGCGTGGCCACTGGCGGCGACCAGCGGGCCGACCGCCATCAGCCTGAATGCCCCGCTGCGGGCCCGCGGCGGCTGCCAGTCGTGGCGAAGCAGGTCGATGGCCGGCGGCACCAGCACGGCGGCCGGCTCGCCACCTGCAGCCAGCCAGTGCGCCTGCGCATAGAAACTGTCGCACAGCACCTGTCCGTCCGCTGGCGGGCTGGCCAGCCCGGTGCGCGCCCACCACAGACAGGGAATCCCCAGCTCGCGATGCAGGGCACGCCCCAGCCAGACCGATTGCGCGTCCCCTCCCAGCAGCAGGCTGTCGACTTTTTCCGCCCGCAGGGTGGCGGCCATCTCGCGCGCCGCACCCAGCCACGGCCAGTGGGCGCGCGACAGTCCCCTGAGCCGCCATGGCCGGCGCAATGCCGCCGGCCACCAGCGGGCGCCGGGGCTGGGGCTGACCGGCACCACGGTAATGCCGACCCGCGTCAGCGCCTGCTGCCAGGCCGACTGCACACCAAGCGGGTCCGGCACGCTCGCCTCCGCCACCCAGCCGAGACGACGGAGCGGCCAACGCTGCTGCGGCGTGGCCGGTGACGGGGTATACAGCGCCGTGTCCATGGCGGGCTCCGGGTCGGGAACTGACTTCTTTACCTTGTCGCCAGGCAGCCGGCTTTGTCAATGAAACGATGCGCCAGCCCCCGCAAACAAACAAAAAAACCCCGTCATGAAGACGGGGCCGGGTATTTCAGGCAGCGATGCGGTTTACGCACCCAGCGCGCGGAAAATCGCGTCACGGATGCCGTCGACCGAACCCACGCCCGGGACCTTCACGTACTTCGGCGCGGTCCTGTCGCCGGATGCGGCCATGTCGGAGTAGTAACCGACCAGCACTTCGGTCTGTTCGTGGTAGATGTCGAGGCGTTTCTTGACCGTCGCCGCGTCGTCGTCCGGGCGCTGGACCAGGTCTTCTCCGGTTTCGTCGTCCTTGCCGGCCACTTTCGGCGGGTTGAACTTGATATGGTAGGTACGGCCCGACGGCAGGTGGATGCGGCGGCCCGACATGCGCTCGACGATCTCGCTGTCCGGCACGTCGATCTCGACCACGTAGTCGATGTTCACGCCGGCAGCCTTCATGGCTTCTGCCTGCGGGATGGTGCGCGGGAAGCCGTCGAACAGGAAACCGTTGGCGCAGTCGGCCTGGGTGATGCGTTCCTTGACCAGACCGATGATGATTTCATCCGAGACCAGCCCGCCGGCATCCATCACTTTTTTCGCTTCCAGGCCCAGCGGCGTGCCGGCCTTGACCGCAGCGCGCAGCATGTCGCCGGTGGAGATTTGCGGAATGGCGAATTTTTCGGTGATGTACTTGGCCTGGGTGCCCTTGCCGGCACCCGGTGCGCCCAACAGGATCAGTTTCATGTGTGACTCCAACGTAGAAAAGACAATCGTGTTCTTGTGTCATCGGGCAGCGAACAGCCGGCGGACACGCTCGAGATCGTCGGGCGTGTCGACGCCGGGTGCAGGCGCGCCGGTCAGCGTGGCAACCGTGATCGGAAAGCCGTGCCACAGCACCCGCAGCTGTTCGAGGGCTTCGATGCTCTCGATCGGTGCGGGGGACAGCTCGCGGTACTGGCGCAGGAATCCCGCCCGGTAGGCGTAGATGCCGACGTGCCGCAAGGCGGGGTGGTCCGCCGGCAGCACGGACCGGTCCGTCGCAAAGGCGTCGCGCGCCCAGGGCAGTGGTGCCCGGCTAAAGTAAAGGGCGCGGTTATGACGGTCAAGTACGACTTTGACCACATTCGGGCTGAAGAAGTCCGCCGCATTGTCCAGCGGGTGCGCGGCGGTCGACATCGGCGCGTCGCTGCCGTCCAGGGCTGCGGCCACGCAGTCGATCACCCCGGGCTCGATCAGCGGTTCGTCGCCCTGCACATTGACGACGATCTGGCCGTCGGCCAGCGTCAGCAGATCGGCGACCTCGGCCAGCCGGTCGGTGCCGCTCGGGTGGTCGGCGGCGGTCATGACCGCCTCGACACCGTGTTCGCTGCAGGCCGCCAGGATGCGCGGATGATCGGTCGCCACCACCACGCGGCCGGCGCGGCTGCGCGCCGCCTGCTCGGCCACGCGCACCACCATCGGCTTGCCGGCGATATCGGCCAGCGGCTTGTCGGGCAGACGGGTCGATTTCAGCCGCGACGGGATGACGACGACGAAATCGGCCGACATCAGCCGATGTCCTCGTCTGCGGCGAGTTCGCGCGCATCACTTTCCAGCATGACCGGGATATCGTCCCGGATCGGGAAAGCCAGGCGATCGCCCTTGCAGACCAGTTCCTGTGCGTCCTTGCGCAACACGAGCGGGCCCTTGCAAACCGGGCAGACCAGGATTTCGAGCAGTTTGGCGTCCATGTGCAGTCACAGTCCTTCGAGGGTTCGGGCCAGCCAGCGCCCGAGATCGGGTTCCATCACGGCGGCAACCGGCAAAGCCCAGATTCTAGCATCCTTGCCCTGCCGCAGTTTTACCGCGTCCTTTTCCGTGACCAGGATGGCGTCGGCATCGGGCATGTCGCCGTCGGCATAGTGATGGTGGTCGGGAAACGCATACTGGCGCGGATGCAGGCCCAGCGACGCCAGCGTGGCGAAGAAACGCTCCGGATGGCCAATGCCGGCCACGGCCGCGCAGTCCTTCCCGGCCAGATCGGCGGCCTCGCAGTACCGGTCCGGTGCAACCAGTTGCCAGAAACGCCCGGGGCGCAGTGTCATGACGAAGCCCGGCACGCCGGCCGGCAGCAGGTCCGGCCGCGCCGCGCCATGGCTCACCACGGCATCGACCGTCGCCAGCCGGCCCCGTGGCTCGCGCAGCGGGCCTGCGGGCAGCCGCCAGCCATTGCCGAGCCCGCGTGCGGCATCCAGCACCGCGATCTCGACATCGCGCGCCAGCCGGTAATGCTGGAGCCCGTCATCGGACAGCAGCACGTCGACATCGGGATGCGCCGCCAGCAGCGCGCGTCCGGCGGCAACGCGGTCGCGGCCGACCCAGACCGGGCAGCCAGTGGTCGCCAGCAGCAGCGGCTCGTCGCCGACTTCAGCGGCCGCACTGTCCACCGTCACTGCCGTCGGCGCCTGGTGACTGCCGCCATAGCCGCGGCTGATCACGCCGGGGTGCCAGCCCTGCGCCCGCAGCGCGTCGACCAGATAGCGGGTCAGCGGTGTCTTGCCGACACCGCCGACATTGATGTTGCCAACCACCACCACCGGTACCGGCAGGCGCTCGCAGCGCAACCAGCCATGGCGATACGCGCAGCGGCGCACACCGCTGACCAGGACAAACAGGGCCGACAGCGGCGCCAGCAGCAGGGTCAATGCCGGGTGCGGCGCATACCAGTGCGCTTCGATCAGGCGGGACAGGCTCATGATGCCCGACGCGCGGTCGCGGCGAAGGTCACCCGGTTCAGACCGGCCAGGCGGGCCGCTTCCAGCACCCGCATCACATTGCGGTGCGGCGTCATCTCGTCGGCATAGATCACCAGCGGATGGTCGGCGTTGCCGGCTGCCGCCGCTGTCAGCAACTTCGACAGCGTGGCGGCGTCAGGCAGGGCGAGCGTCTTGCCATCGCCGATGCGGACCTCGCCCTTCGCGTCCAGTCCGACCGCCAGCGGCGCGGTAGCGGCAACGCCCGGCCGGGCACCGAGGGTCGGCAGGTTCAGCTTGAGGTCGGCAAAGCGCGAATAACTGGTGGTCACCATCAGGAAGATCAGCACCACCAGCAGCAGGTCGATCAGCGGAATGAAGTTGATTTCCGGCTCGTCACGCCGGCGACCGCGACGGAAGTCCATCAGCGCGGCTCCGCATGCACGACTTCGACCAGTCGCAGCGCCTGCTGCTCCATGTCGAGCAGCAATTGGTCGGAACGGGCACGGAAATGGCGGTAGAAGATCATGCTCGGGATGGCGACGATCAGACCGAAGGCCGTGTTGTACAGGGCAATGGAGATGCCGTGCGCCAGCTGCATCGGGTTTTCACCGGCCGGTCCCTGCGCCGCGAAGATTTCGATCATGCCGAAGACGGTGCCCAGCAGGCCAAGCAGCGGCGCCATGGCGGCGATGGTGCCCAGCGTGGTCAGGAAACGGTCCAGCTCCGGCGACACGCCACGCCCGGCCTCCTCGATCGCATCCTTCATGATTTCGCGCGGCTGTTCGGCATTGCGCAGGCCGGCGGCCAGCACGCGCGCCAACGGCGCACCGGACGCCATGCGCCGGATCAGACCGTCATCGGCCCCCTGGCGGCGCCAGGTGTCCAGCGTCTCGTCGAGCAGGCATGGCGGGGCAACCACGGCGGCGCGCAGGCTCCACAGCCGTTCCAGGATGATGGCGAGCGCGATCACCGAGGCAAGAATCAGAAACCAGATCGGCCATCCGGCCGCTTCAATTATGGCCAACACGGGTACATGACTCCGGGCTTTAGCAGACGGTACACTTTACGCGACGCCGGCGATGACCGGCAACCATGAAGAAATTTCCCTGAAAAGTGAAATTGCAGCCAAATGCATGTCCGGCAAGGATTTTTTCATGTCATCCACAAAAGCTGTGGATAACATTGTGAGCAATGTACCCCCACCCCGCTCCAGCCAGCGCCAATACTGGCTTGCAGTTGATTTGCCTGTTTTGTGTGCAATTTTTCAGAATCGTTTTAAATCAACAACTTGAACAAGCCCCTCTTGCCATTCCTCCCGGCCAGCCCACCCCGCGCCAGCGCCGGAAAAGCTTGTGGATGACTTGACAACACAACGGAGAATCGTCCCGTGCCCTTCCCGGACGCCAATGTCATCAGTGTTTCCGAACTCAACCGCCTGGCCCGGGACTTGCTGGAGTCCGGCCTGCCGGCCCTGTGGATCTCCGGCGAGATTTCCAACCTGACGCTGGCCGCGTCCGGTCATGCCTATTTCTCGCTGAAGGACGAACGCGCGCAGATCCGTGCCGTCATGTTCCGCAACCGCCTGTCCCAGCTGGGTTTTGTACCGAAGGAAGGCATGCGGGTCGAAGCGCGCGGCACGGTCACCCTGTACGAACCGCGCGGCGACTACCAGGTCAATCTGGCCGAGCTGCGCCAGGCCGGGCTGGGCGCGCTGTTCGAAGCGTTCGAGAAGCTGAAGGCCCGGCTGGCGATCGAGGGCTTGTTCGACAATCGTCACAAAAAGCCGTTGCCAGCCCACCCGCGCGCCATCGGCATCGTGACCTCGCCGCGCGCAGCCGCATTGCGCGATGTCGTCACCACCCTGCGCCGCCGGGCGCCGGGCATCCCGCTGATCCTGTACCCGGCCCAGGTTCAGGGTGAGGCCGCACCGGCGCAGATTGTCGCCGCCATCGAGGCCGCCGGCGCCCGCCAGGAAGTCGATGTGCTGATCGTGTGCCGGGGCGGCGGCAGCATCGAGGATCTGTGGTCATTCAATGATGAGCGGGTGGCGCGGGCGGTGTTTGCCTGTCCGCTGCCGGTGGTCAGCGGCGTCGGTCACGAAACCGACTTCACCATCTGTGATTTCGTTGCCGACCTGCGCGCCCCGACACCTACCGCTGCCGCCGAGCTGACCAGCCCCGACCGGGCCGCGATGCTGGCGCGGCTGGCGGAGCTGCGTCGTCACCTCGACCATGCGCTGCGTCGCCGGCTGGAGAACGCCGCACAGCGGCTCGACCAGCTTGGACGCCGGCTGGTCCACCCGGGTGCACGACTGAACCAGCAGCGCGAGCGGCTGGCGGCCGATGGCCGGCTGCTGGAACAGCTGATCCGCTCGCGGCTGGCGTCCACGCGACAACGGGTCGACGGACTTGGAGAGCGGCTGCGCCGCGCAAGCCCCGACCTGCCGCGCCGCGCCGAAAGGCTCACCCGCGATGCCGCCGCGCTGACCCGTGCCCGCAACGGCCTGCTGGACGCACACCGCCAGCGGCTGGCCCGGCTGGCCGACCAGCTGGCAGCCCTGAACCCGGCGGCGGTACTGGCACGCGGCTATGCCATTGTCGAGACCGCTGATGGCCACGCCGCCACCGACCCGGCGCAACTGGCACAAAACGAACGGGTCACGCTGCGGCTGGCGCACGGCAGCGTCGATGCGCGCATCAGCCATCCGCCACGCCAGCACGAGCTGCCGCTGTAAAGAAACGAGGGCGGATGCATGCAGCACCCGCCCTCGTTTTGCTGCTTTACGAACCCACCTTGACCCGGGTCCACAGCCGGGTCAGATAGCGCCGCTCCTTTGGCTCCAGCTCGCGCAGCACCGTCCATTGCCGCACCGTGGCCGGCGCCGGGTTGATGACCGGATTCGCCTTTAGGTCCGGCCGGAAAAACGCCGCGGCGGTGCTGACCGGATTGGTCGCGCCATTCAGATTGGTCAGTTGCGCCGCATTGCGGCCTTCCAGCATGAAGTTCATGAACTGCAGCGCCAGATCCGGGCGGCGTGCACTCTTCAGGATCGCCATGGTGTCGACGCCAAGTTCATTGCCCTCGCGCTGCGGCACATTGCCGATGCTGAACTTGCGCTTCGCTGCGCGGGCATCTTCCTGCGCCTGGAAGAATTCGGTCGAATAGCCGAGCGATACCCAGATATTGCCGACCGCCAGCTCCTTCAGGTAACTGGCATTGGAGAACGTCGCCCAGTAAGGGCTGGCCTTGCGGATCACCGCAGCGGCCTTGTCATAGTCGGCCAGATTGCGCGTGTTCGGGTCGATGCCCAGGTACATCAGCGCCGCCGCGAACACTTCGCGCGAACTGTCCAGCACCGTGACCTTGCCCTTGATCTTCGCCAGCACCACTGGATCGAAGATCACTGCCCAGCTGCCGGCATCGACACCGCGCTTTTTCAGCGCTTCGACGTTGTAGCCGACACTGGTCAGACTGAGCACGGTCGGCACGGTATAGGTGTTGCCCGGATCGTATGACTGGTTCAGATAGGCCGGCGCCACATTGCGCAGGTTCGGCAGCTTGCCGTGGTCAAGCGGCAGCAGCAGATGCTGCCTGGCCATCGCCTGGATCACGAAGCTGGACGGAAACACCATGTCGTAACCCCTGGCGCCGCTGGCCAGCTTGGCCAGCATCTCCTCGTTGTCACCGTAGAAATCCTGCACCACGCGGCAGGCGCACTGCCGCTGGAAATCGTCGAGTATCTTTTGCGACAGTGAGCCGCTCCAGTTGTACAGATGCAGCACATCGCCGGTTCCCGCCAGAGCGGTGGCGGACATGAGCGTCAACAACCAGGCCAGTTTCTTCAATTCGATTCACCTCCACAGTTCGGCGCCATGCGCCACGGACAACCGCCCCCGCGCACCAGGTGCGCGAGGGCGGCAGACAGGCCGGGACACGCCCGGCCAGAAAGGATCACGCGCCGGTCCGCGCGTGGCGGACGCTGTCGAGGGCGCGCAGGAACAGGCCGCTGTCGGCCCCGTTCAGCAGCGTCGCATCGGACAGCATCTGGCGGAAGCGGCGCGCGCCGGTCAGGCCGGTCATCAGGCCCAGCGTATGCCGGGCAATATCGCGCACCCGCCCGCCGGACGCCAGATGGGCATCCACATAGGGAATAAAGCGCTCGATGATGTCGCAGCGATCCGCTTGCGGGTGGTCGTCACCGTAATAGCGGGCATCGACGCCGGCCAGCAGATAGGGATTGTGATAGGCCTCACGGCCGATCATGACGCCGTCGACATGCGCCAGATGCGCGTCGACCTCGTCCAGGGTGCGGATGCCGCCATTGATCAGGATTTCCAGTTCGGGATGCTCGGCCTTGAGCCGGTACGCGTAGTCGTACTTCAGCGGCGGCACCTCGCGGTTTTCCTTTGGCGACAGTCCCTTGAGGATGGCATTGCGTGCATGGACGATAAAAGTCCGGCAACCGGCTTCCGCGACCTCGCCGACGAAGTCGGACACGAAGTCGTAGCTGTCGACCTTGTCGACGCCGATGCGATGCTTGACCGTGACCGGCAGGCTGCACGCATCGCGCATCGCCTTCACGCAATCGGCCACCAGCGTCGGTTCCTTCATCAGACAGGCACCGAACGCCCCGCGCTGCACGCGCTCGGACGGACAGCCGACATTCAGATTGACCTCGTCGTAACCCCAGGTCTCGGCCAGCCGCGCACAATGCGCCAGATCAGCCGGTTCGGAACCGCCAAGCTGCAGCGCCAGCGGGTGTTCACAGGCATCGAAACGCAGATGGCGGCCGACATCACCATGCAGCAGGGCACCGGTGGTCACCATTTCGGTGTATAGCCAGGTGTGGCGGCTGATCTGGCGGGCGAAGGCACGGTAATGACGATCCGTCCAGTCCAGCATCGGCGCCACGGCAACGTGGCGGGGCGGGAGCTGGCCGGAAAATCCTTGCCCTGACTGGGTTTTGTCGTTGTCTGCAGCGATCTTGTTGCTGTCCATTTCTACCTGTTTTTGCCGGTTTTCGTCGCTTCGGTGCTACATTCCGTGCTACTTTTCGGTGCTGTAGCACCGATCAACGCATCTTCGTAGCACCGGAATCACTTCGCATGGCGACGATAACTAAGCATTTGAAATCAAACGGAGAATTATCCTACCGTGCTCAAGTGAGGGTCAAGCAGGGTGGGAAGATCGTCTTCAGCGAAGCCCGCAGCTTTCCCAAGGAACGGCTGGCGCGAGACTGGGCTGCACGGCTGGAACTCGAACTGAAGGGGCACGGCGCCATCGCCAGGCGCAAGATGGCCAAGGCAACCCTGGGCACGCTAATCGCCCGCTACGTGGCCGAGCTCGAACCGCACGGCAAGATCGGTCGGACCAAAGGCTACGTACTCGACAGCCTGCTGGCCCGCCCCATCGCCGACAAGGAAGCCCTGGCCCTCGACACGCGCGACGTCATCCAGCATTGCCGCGACCGCCAGGCAGAAGGCGCCGGCCCGGCAACGGTACTGCACGACGTCAGCTACATGAAGTCGGTACTCGAACACGCCAAGCGGGTCTGGGGCATGCCGGTCTCGGCACAGGCCGTGGACGACGCCATGGCCACGCTGCACCAGTTGCAACTGATAGGCAAAAGCCGCGCCCGCGACCGGCGCCCTACTCCCGACGAACTGGATCGCATCTTTGCCTGGCTCGAACTGCGGCAAAGCACGAGCAAGTCCTTCATCCCCCATGTTGATATCGTCCGCTTCGCCATCGCCAGTGGCATGCGCGCAGCCGAGATCGAGCGCCTGCTATGGGACGACCTCGACGAAGAGCGCCGGCTGATCCTGGTGCGTCAGCGCAAGGACCCACGCAACAAGGCGACAAACGATCAGTGGGTGCCGCTGCTCGGCGAAGCCTGGGATCTGGTCCAGGCCCAGCCACGAGATACGGACCGCGTCTTCCCGTACAACATCCGCTCGGTCGCCGCAGCATGGCAGCGGGCCTGCGTCGATCTCAATATTAACGACCTGCGGTTCCACGATCTTCGCCATGAAGGCATCAGCCGGCTATTCGAGGCCGGGTTGTCGATTCAGGAAGTGGCAATGGTGTCGGGACACCGGAGCTGGAACAACCTCAAGCGGTACACGCAGCTGCGACCGGAATCCCTGCATGACCGATTCGGCGCGCCGATCGCAGCCAAGGAGCCACTGCCGGAAGCTAACGGCGAGGACCATGGCAGCTACCTGGGTGAGTGGTCCTGCCAGGCTGACGTGCTGAACGCCTACGGGTTGCGCCCGAAGGACGTCGCCGGCGTCGAGATTGTGTTTGCCGCAGCGTTTGAGGGAGAGAACCGCTTTGTGCTGTTCCGGGAGGATGGCAGGCTGTTCGAGGTTGCCAGCGGTGCCGACTGGCTGCCGGAGGCGACGACAGCCAACAGCATCAGGCACCGGGTGAAGACGGGGAAGATCGGGCGTAGAGGGAGGATGGATTTATTTGCGCCGGAGTTGTTGGAGATGTTGGAGACTGTAGGCTAACGGCGGGGGAGCCTCCATTGATACCAACCTATAGATCTAAGGTCGCCGTCCGTGTATGCGACATATCAGCATGACAACCCACCACGTGGTGCAGTATGCTGAATGGGTTTTCTCTTGGGCAGGAAATATTCAGATCATGGAACGGTATTAGAAAGCAGTACTGCCTCACTAAAACAGATTTAGATCGAATACCCCACCTGTGCTTGCATTTAGTTTTAGATAAGCATGCAGCTCTAACCATTATAACAATGGAGTTTTCTGTGACATCAACTAACAACGATCAGCTTGAAGAATTGAACTCAGCTTTAGAGTTTGAAGGAAATATTCCCGATAACGAGCCAGATGTAGATGAGGTGGAGGATGAAGATGAAGATGAGGATAATGGCGAGAGTGGCGAGGCGCCCCCTCTTCACTACGACATTACTAGCTACGGCGTCGATTTTGATGTTGAAGGTCTTGTAAAAAGAATTAAACGGCGTGCCATCATAATACCTGACTTTCAGCGCAAATTCGTTTGGTCACTGCCAGAATCATCACGGTTCATTGAATCATTATTGCTTGGATTACCTGTTCCTGGAATTTTTTTGGCTCAAGAAGCCGACAGTGGGAAGATGTATGTCATTGACGGCCAGCAGCGTTTATTGTCACTACTGTACTTCTTTGATGGATATTTTAAGCCCAAGAAAGATTCCACAACAAATCGCCTATTCCGTCTAACCGGGGTTCAGAAACCTTATAATGGATCACTCTATACTGACCTAAATGAGGCAGATAGAGAAAATCTTAACAACAGTGTACTTCATGCGACGGTTGTAAAACAGGACAGTCCCAATGATGGTGATACTAGCATGTATCACATTTTTGGACGCCTCAACAGTGGAGGGCGCCGATTGACTCCTCAAGAGATTCGAACAGCTGTTTATCATGGTAGTGTTATAGATGCAATAAAGACTGCAAATTCTCTCCCCAAGTGGAGAAAAATATTTGGCCCAGAAAATGACAGAATGAAAGACCAAGAGCTTATTCTTCGCTTCTTTGCGATGTATGAACAAGCCAGCAAGTATAAAAAGCCAATGTCAGAATTTTTAAATATTTATGCAAAAAACAATCAACATAGAGATCCAAAAGAGTGGGAAGTTCTGATCGAACTATTTTCAGAAATCATAACCCGTTTTGCAGCGGCAGTCCCTGAGCGCTTATTCAGACCAGTTAGAAGTTTTAATGTTGCAGCTTTCGAAGCTTGCACAGTAGGATTAGCCCGTGCACTTGAAAATGGAATCGATCACGACTCTAGTCGTCTTGGTGAGCTATATACTGAACTTTTTACTCACAACGAATTTAAAGATTTTATATTTGCCTCAACCAGCAACGTGCAAGTCACCTCCGATCGTCTAAAAATTGCCACAGAAGTTTTCGCAAAAAAGTGAGGTCTCCAGATGCTTCATCGAGAGAGAGATCGTATTGCTCGAATACTTGAGTTAGGAAAGACAATCCCCCTAGACGAAACGGAGCGAATTGGACACTGGAGCCGCTACGCCTGCATTGCCTGTGCTGGATATATCGAAGTAGCTCTTAGATTAGTTCTTACTTCCCACGTTCAAAACAAGGCCACGCGAGAAATTTGTTCATATGTAGTTCGTGACCTTGATAGTATTCAGAATCCAAAAGCAGAGAAATTCATAAATACACTTAGGTATTTTAGTGATGAATGGGGAAGGGAAATGGATTCGTTTTTCCTGGGCAATCAGCAGGTAAAGAGCGCCATTGATTCTCTGATGTCAAATCGTCATCTCATTGCCCATGGCCGCACAAGTTCCATCTCACTTGCCCGAGTTACAGAGTACTTTTCCGAAGCAAACAAAGCCATTGATTTTATTGATGAAATGTTAAATTTACCACAAATACCAAAAGAGAAAAAAACCCGTACTTAACCTAGAATATTTCAAAAAACCGTTCACTTGACAGAGATTACTGAGTTATACCCATAACAATAATATTGCACCTCTTTCATGGGCCTTTTTAGGAAATATTAAATATATCTTTATAACTATAACTGACTTTTTTCCCAACTGTTCCTAGCTGCTTCACGCTGTCGGTCAATATGTCTTGCCAAATCATCTACATGCACGCAAACCGGGGCCTTTTGGCTGTTGTTCAACCTGAACGTCGGTACCGGTAGCTGATTGAGCCCGGCCAGCCGCCTAGCCTTCGCCGGTGACAGGCTGAAGTACTGTTCGCAGATCGCATCCAGCGGAATGACGGTTTTCTCGAACTGAGCCATAAGCAATAGCGTTGTATTCATCATCCCTCCTTCAACGGATTGGCTGAGGATGGCTCGCCAGGCTCGGAGGCTTGGCAGTTCGGGCAAGGTTGCCTCTGATCCTCCCCCGTCCCGCCGCAGTACCAGCAGGGCTCTGGATCGGTGCCGTGCGGCACGTCGCGGCGGTCGGTCATTTCTGGCTCCCCGTCGTAGCGCGTGAGCCACCAAGTGCCCGGGTCAGTCGACTATGAAACTGCCGCCACTTTTCCGCATCCGGTTCCAGCGAGGCGATCTGTGCCTGCAAGCTGGCGATCTGCTCGACCTGCTGCTCGATAAGGTCAAACAGCTGCCGGCGGCGTGCGGGCCTGTTCTCCAGTTCAGCGATGCGGTCGAGCATGGTCATGACAACAGGCGGCGCCACTACAGCCACCAGTGCAGGCCATGGCCCCGTCGTGCATACCGCCCTGATCTGCTTGGCTGTGTGGCCGGCGTAGGTGTGATCGGTCATACCACGCCACCTTTCCCGCTGATGATGTCGTCCGCAGGCCCGGTCGTCTCACCGCACTCAGGGCACAACGGACCGAGCGGTGCGCGGCCACCGAGATAGCGAGCATCGGCGCTGCTGCCGACCCAGTCGCAGGCGTTGCACTGGATGGTCTGTGGTGCCACTGGCACGACTGCGAGCATGGCACTCGCATTCCATGCATCCTTACCGAACTGCCGCATGCCATCGCATGCAGTGCTCTGTTTGGACTGGAACCATGCGTTGTAAGCGGTGTCCTCGTTCGCGGCCGTCTGAGCGGTTGCCAGCTCCGGCCCCGGTTCGTCGGCACCCGGTACCCGAATCGGCACAAACTCAACCTGACCCAGCCCGTACAGCAACGCGCCTGGCTGCTCAATCACCAGCAGCATCCAGCCGGCAGTCGGCGTCAGCCGAACCCAGTGCGGGCCTGGCTTCACCTGATTGGCGGTAAGTGTCATGCCAGTGCTGCCTGCTCAAGCGCGCAGCGCAGATACGGATCCAGATCCCCCTGCCCGGCCAGCCAGCGGCGGTAATCAACAGGCACGTCGGCGATCAACTCCCCCTTGTGCTTGCCAAATGGCATGGTACGCGGCACGCGGGCAGCTTCCGAGTGTTGCCACAGCTCGTCCAGCGTGGCCGGATTGCCAAGGCGGTCCAGGATGTGGGTCAGCAGGTGTGCCAGCATGAAGACGTCCGCAGCGGCACTGTGAGCATCGGCGGCGTACTGCCTAGCGAATCGCGGGTTGAGCATGTACAGCATGGCAGTCTGCTTGTGCGAGTCCGTTTCGGGCCATAGCGCGCGGCACAGTGCCAGCGTGTCGATCCGGCGTATAGCCGGGCGGCCGATGACGTTCCAGTCGAAGTCGATGTTGTGGCCAACCAGATATTGCACATCGTCCGGCAGCCGGAAGTCGGCCGACGGCGGGCAGTGTTCGAGGTCGTCGTCGGTGATGTGGTGGGTAGCCATCGCCCCGAACTCGATGGGGGTCGTCGGACGGAAGCGCTGGCAATAGGTGCCTTCGGTGCGCAACGGTGCCAGGCTGGTGACACGCATCCACGCGGCCTCGATGACCTGCGGCTCGTGCAGGCCGGTTGTTTCTGTGTCGAAAATCAGGGCTTTCATACAGGACTCCTTGTGGTTCGGGCGTGGCCCACGGGATAGCAGCCGAGTGGAAGCTATCCGGTAGGCCCGGCTTGAGCCGGGCATGAGTTCAGGAAAAGAGGCTGGCTGCGACCTTGACCCAGCCCACCGCCGCTATCGCGCCAGTAGCAAAGTCAAACCCGGCGCAGGTGGACAGGAAGACCAGCCTCAGCAGGAACACGATCACACCTTGCCGAAGTAGACCGGTACGCCCGACTCGGCCTTGATGCGCTCGATCATCTTTTCGGTCGCGCTTTCCAGTGCCTTGTCCGGGCGATTCAGGTCGTACCAGAGCTTGAGTTCGCCACTGTTGCGGTCGATGCGGAAACGCAGGAACGCTTCGATGAAGTAGGCATCGCCGCCAGCGAACGGCTGCAGGCCAAGGCCGAAGCGCTCGAACATTTCCAGCCGGCCCTTGGTGTTGTTGTCGCCTTCTTCGACGAACTCGAACTGCACCTGACCGTTCTGCACCCTGGTACTGCTGCGGAAGCGCACGGTGCTGGTCATTTCCAGATTGCTGGCGAATTCCAGCAGGGCAGCAGCAGCCGGGTACTGACGACTGGTATCGGCTGGGTTCTGACTGGCGATATTGGCAATGTTGTCCTGCAGAAAGCGGGCGAATTCCTCCTGGCCCATCTTCTTGCCGTTGCTTGCCAACCAGTTCGACCAGTCGACCGTTTTCAACGGTGCGTACAACGCGGTGAAGTCACAAAAGCCCGGTTCGGCACCGGTGTGGCCGTTGATCACCGCCCTGAACTGCGTGCGCCCCTGTCCGTAGTCTGCGTCGACGATCAGTTGGGTCCCCCCCTCCTTATGCTCCTTGACGAATGCCAGCAGACTGTCGAGCTGGTGCAGCACCACGGAGCCGGTCTTGCGCAGCGGTTCCCAGCGGTAGCGCGTCAGCTCGTCATAGTTCCAGCCGCCATCGCTGCCAGGCAGCATCAGGACCGGCGTGCCAGCGATGTCGATCAGAAAGGGTTTGTTTGCAGCCTGGAGGGCAGATTCGACGATGTTCTTTTCGGTGTTCATATGCGTGGGTGCTTTCAGGTTGGTAGTGGGAGAATCAGTTGCCGCCGACGACGCGCAGCGTCGGGGATTCAGCAGGGGTGGCCTGCAGCGTCGGTGTGGTGGCCGGTGCGGACTTCAGTTCCAGATCACCCTGGCGCGGGTCTTGCCGCTGCAGCGAGCCGGACGGCGTGGCGAACATCAGTGTCCCGGTGCGCTTCTCCTGCGGCACCGTCTTCTTGATCTCGTCGGTCACCGTCACCACGGCGTCACCCTTGCTGGCCGGGTTGATATCCAGCTTCAGCCACACGGCGCCCTTCTTGCCGGTGGCGAGCGAGGCGTTGACGACCTCGGCCAGGGTCTCGGTCAGCTCGGCCATCATCAGGCCGCCGCGAATGTCGGCCAGTTGCTCGGTTGCGTTGCGCATGTGTTGCTCCTTCGGGGTGGGTTAACGGGTGGTCAGGCAGTCGTCGACGGTCTCACGCAGGGCAAAGGTCAGCGCCTTGCCGCGAGGCCAGCGGGCAAAACGGTCCAGGTGGATCACCCGGTGCGCCTTGATCCGTGCCCGGCTGTCAGGACACTTGGTCACGATCAGCAGCGCATGGGCCTGCCGGCCAGTGACGGGTTTGCGGGCAGGGACCTCACCATCCAGCACCTGCGCCACGGCGTGGTGGTGCTGCTCGGCAATCTGGGCAGCGACCCGCGCAGCGCAGGTCTTGCCACTGCCCTGCTCTCCAACGATTAGCAAAACGGGAGGCATTGAAAGCTCCTTGAGGGGGTCAAAAAGCGCCAACACGCGGGACCGCGTGGGCAAGCTCTGCCACGGCACACGCGGCAAAGAAAAATGCGGTAGCGATGGCGCCACGCAGCAGGCTCAAGGCGCAGGGCGCGAGCACGTGGCCGGTAGCCAGCAGGAGGCGTTTCATCAGCTCACCCGCCTGAATGCTGGAAAGACCGGGCGGCGGTGACGGCCGACGAAAACCGGGGCCTTGATGACCCAGCCGGTGCGGCACAGTTCGCCGACCAGCTCATCGGTCAACAGCAGGATGATCATAGCCATGTCGACAACTCCTAAGCACGTTTTGTGTTTTTCAATTCAACACGATTTGTGATTTAATTGTCAACACGTTTTGTGCTTAGACGTTTTCCTACGGCTAATCCGCCACAGTCAGCGCCTCGCCTTGACCGTGGCTTGCACCGGGCCCGACGTCCCCCCGGATTTGAGTAGCACGCTGGTCTAGAGTCCAATCCTAGTGGTGAGGGAGATTGGGCATGAAATACGGTATACAGAAGAGCAGATCATTGGGTTCCTGCGTGAAGCGGAGGCAGGTCTGCCGGTGAAGGAGTTGTGCCGGCTGCATGGCTTCTCGGAAGCAAGCTTCTACCTGTGGCGCAGCAAATTTGGCGGGATGAATGTATCCGACGCCAAGCGTCTGAAGGAGTTGGAGGCTGAAAACGCGCGCCTCAAGCGCATGCTGGCGAATGCCTTGCTGGAAA